>NZ_JAGKRI010000169.1:0-116481 GCF_017939255.1 Aeromonas sp. Prich7-2 | reverse complement strand
TGTCGTTGGTGGAGACCGGCAAGCGATTGGGCCGCTGCCCACAGGAGTGGTTGAGGGCCGTGGTCAGGGCGTGCATCGAGAAGACAGATTATCCCATCCCGGCAGAACTGATGCCGTCAACCCCGTCCTGGTGAATAGATACGATTACGTTTCAGTTCGGTAATGCTGGCTACAGTAGCGGAGAGAATCTGATTGCTCATTATCGATTCCTAATAGTCTGGCACTCAGGAAATGGAAGTGGCTATACACCTAAAGCAGTGGCCGGGATGATTCGACCTTACAGTAGCACTTTTACTGTCTCAGTTATCCCTGAACTTACCTGTCCTTAGGCAAGGCTGAGCTTTGATGCCTCACACTTACGGGCTTACGGTGCGTATTCCGGTGAAGTTGAACAGTGATTCCGGAATCTGTGAACACCATTTCCGGAAAGTATGCGGCCAGGGATTCTGCGAGCAGAAGCTGAGCTTTGAGGGGAGGCATCTTTTCGACTCACCGAACAAGCCAGCAGCCAAGCGCAGCGCGGCAGTTGTGGATCCAGGTCATTGGGGTTCTAGGGATTTTCCGTCCAAAAACGACAAAGTGCTCTGGAGGCCACGCCGTCCGCGGCCTCCAGAGGGGTATTACTTTTTTGGCGCTTCACATAGCCAGTCACAATAAATCAATCACTTAGCAGTCTGAATGTCGCATTTGGACGGAAAATCCCTAGAACCCCACATAGGTGCTGTCCGCCAGCTCGTCTGGCCCAAGATCCAATGCGCAGTTCGCCAACGAGGCCAGGGTGCCGTCGGTAAGCTTGAAGCCCGTGGGTAGCAGCCCGTAGTTTCGTGCGCTGTTTTCCTCGATGGCGGCGAACAGGGCCTTGAAGAAGTCGGCCCGTGACGGGCGCGACGCCACGGTGGCCGCCGCAGTCAAAGGATCTGTGGCTTCCATGCCGGCGTTCTCCGCATCGGCAGCCAGTTCTCGCAGGAACTGATCCAGCGATGGCCAGTATTTCAGATCGAACTGGCCGCGAAGGGCATCCAGGCGATCCTTGACCCAGGAGTTGAACAAGTAGTTGTGCTCGGATGCCGCTTCGATCACGTCGCAGACGTGATAGTGCGTTTCGCTGCTGAAGCCGGAGGTGTTGTTCAACTCGGTGCGGCGCTCCAGCAGCTCCGCCAGTTCCTCGGCCTTCCGTGCGATCTGCCGGTTGACGCCGGCCAGTTCGTCGCGGGCGACGCGCGCCTCGGCGATCTTCTCCGGGCTCCAGAACGCTGCCGTGCTCAGCAGAAGGTCCAGGAAAACCTTGAGTGCCGGCGGACGCGGCTGCAGTTTTTCGTACAACTCGCCGTAGGCCTCCCTCAGCTCGACGCCGCGGGCGAGCAGACGGTCGGCGACGGCATTCTCGCTGGGCAGGATGCCGTGCTCGATGTTGTAGCGCTTTCCTTCGATGAGGATGGCTTCGCAGGCTTGCTGCGGGCTTGTCGTCTGCGGTGAACTCATGTTCCGTTCCTGATGTTGAAGACGCTTTGCAGCGTATTTAACCAAGGCGGGCTTGTCGGTACCCGAGTCTTCGTCTATCGGCTGACTTTCAGGTACCTCATGCGATCCGGGCGTCCCCGGCCAGGAAACGGCCGGTCGCGCTGTCGTGCTGCGCATCGAGCCTCGCTGCACGAGTCTCGCCCCCTTCGGGCTTCCATCGCTGACGCCTCCGGCCCGGATTCCTCGATCCGGGCCTGCGCGCTTCGCTTGCGTGCGGTTCAGCACACGAGGGGGGCCGTTGCCATGTACAGCCGTCTTCCCTGACCTCATCACCTTGTCCGCGACTGTAGCCCGCGTCCGTGTGCCGTCAAGGCGCGCAGGGCCGTGTCCTCGGCTGCGCCTGCGGGCCGCACCAACCCTGCGCTTGTTTCCTTGACGGCTCCCGTCCGCGTGCTCCTGACCGTCGCGGGCGATGAACTCAGGAAAGACGGTGGCAACAGGGCCAACCGGGTTCCTCGTGCCGACCGCACAGAACAGCCGAAAGGCTGGGCTCCGAATCTAGGAATCCGGTGTGCGGTTTGAACAGCAAACCCTTTTCGTCAGGAGAAAGACCATGCAACTCGCATCCCGTTTTGCTTCCCGTTCGCCGTCGCTGCGCAGCGACTACCCGCTGACCGATGACCAGATTCACCGCGTGGCCCCGTCCATCTTCGCGGAGGCCCCGCACGAAAGCCGTTCGCAGCGGTACGCCTATATTCCCACCGCCGCCGTGCTGGCCGAACTGCGCAAAGAGGGTTTTCAGCCGTTCATGGCGTGCCAAACCCGCGTGCGCGACGAAGGCAAGCGCGAACACACCAAGCACATGCTGCGCTTGCGCCACGCCAGCCAGATCAACGGCGCGGAAGCCAATGAAATCATCCTGCTGAACTCGCACGACGGCACCAGCAGCTATCAGATGCTGGCCGGGATGTTCCGGTTCGTGTGCAGCAATGGCCTTGTGTGCGGCGACACCGTGGCGGATGTGCGCGTGCCGCACAAAGGCGACGTGGCCGGTTCCGTCATCGAAGGCGCTTACGAAGTCTTGCAGGGCTTCGAGCGGGTGAAGGAATCCCGCGATGCCATGCGCGCGATCACGCTGGATGAAGGCGAAGCCGAAGTGTTCGCCCGCGCCGCGCTGGCCCTCAAGTACGACCCCACCGGCAACAAGCCCGCGCCCATCACCGAATCGCAAATCCTGATGCCGCGCCGGTTCGACGACCGCCGCCCGGACTTGTGGAGCGTGTTCAATCGCACCCAAGAAAACCTGACCAAAGGCGGATTGCATGGCCGCAGCGCCAATGGTCGCCGCCAGAAAACCCGCCCGGTGCAGGGCATTGACTCCGATGTGCGCCTGAACCGCGCCCTCTGGATGCTGGCCGATGGCCTGCGCCAGTTGAAAGTCTGAATCCCCACGCGGCAGGGGCAGGCAGCAGCCCTTGCCGCTTCTTTCGCTGCTGCATTCCTCACCGCAAGGAGTTATCACCATGAACGCCATCCCCCAAAGCGAAGCCCGCGCCATCCAAGTCCCCGCGCTGGAAACTGTCGACCCGACCAAGAGCCTGATTCTGGTTCCGCTGTCGCGGCTGGTGTCGCGCCCGACTGGTCGCAACGTGCGCAAGACCCCGCGCATGTCCATCCCCGAGCTGGCCGCGAGCATCCAACGTGTCGGCCTGCTGCAAAACCTCATCGTCACCGCGACCGCTGACGACGAACCTTATGAAGTCGTCGCCGGTGGCCGTCGTCTTGCCGCGTTGAAGCTGCTGGCGAAGAAGCACCGCATCAGCAAAGAATGGGAAGTGCCTTGCTTGCTGGTGGCCGATGGCACCGCCCGCACGGCCAGCCTCACCGAGAACGTGCAGCGCGAAGCCATGCACCCGGCAGACCAGTTTGAAGCCTTTGCCGCGCTGGTGGCCGAAGGCCGGCCCATCGAGGACATTGCAGCGGATTTCAGCGTTACGCCGTTGGTGGTGCAGCGCCGCTTGAAGCTGGCGAACGTATCGCCGCGTCTGATGGCCGACTATCGCGCCGATGCCGTCACGCTCGACCAGTTGATGGCCCTTGCCATCACCGACGATCACGCCGCGCAGGAAACCGCCTTCTACGATGCGCCGACGTGGCAGCGGCACCCGTCCCAATTGCGCGACCGCCTTACCGAGCGTGAGATTGACGCCTATCGGCATCCACTGGTTCGCTTTGTAGGGCTGGATGCCTACGAAGCTGCAGGCGGCGGCATCCGCCGCGACCTGTTCGCGGATGATGATGCAGGTGTGTATCTGACCGATGCCGCGCTACTGGAGAAGCTGGCGCAAGACAAGCTGGCCGGTATTGCCGCCGAGGTGAAGGCCGAAGGCTGGGCATGGGTGGATGCCACGCCGAGCGTGACCCATGCCGACTTGCACGCCTTCCAACGCGTCCCGAGGGAACGCCTTGCGGCGAACAAGCGCGAAGCTGCCCGCATCGAGAAGCTGCAAGCCAAGCTGCACGACCTGGCAGAAGCCGTGGATGCTGCGCTGGATGCCGACGACGAGGAAAAGGCCGGTGTCTTGCAGGAGAAAGGCGAAGCCTTGGGCGAACAGTTGCAGGCCATCGAGGACAGTTTGCAAGACTACAGCCCGAACGTGAAGGCCGCAGCCGGTGCCATCGTCACCATCGACCGCAGCGGCGAAGCCGTGATTCATCGCGGCCTGATGCGCGAAGCCGAAGCCAAGGCGCTGCGCACGCTGGAACGCTTTCGGCAGGGTTTCGGTGGCGCAGACGCTGAAAACGAGGATAAAGCCGAGGACGACGAGCAGCCCAAGGCAGCCGCCATGTCCGACCGGCTGGCACAGCGGTTGAGCGCCCACCGCACCGCCGTGCTGCAAATCGAAGTCGCCCGGCGTCCGCAAGTGGCGCTGGCTGCGCTGGTGCATGGCATGGTGCAGACCGTCTTGCAGAAAAGCCACTACGGCCACGACCTGCCATTGGGCGTGAGCCTGAAGGTGCAAGACCGACTGGAAGGCATGGCCCCGGACTGGCCAGAATCGCCCGCCGCCGTCGCGCTGCGCGAACTGCAACAGGTAGCAGGCGACGCCTTGCCGGAGGACAGTGCCGAACTGTTCGCCGTGCTGCTGGCGAAGTCGCAGGATGAACTGGTGCGGTTGCTGGCCGTGTGCGTGGCACCCACGGTAGACGTGGTGACGCTCCGCGCCACCACGCTGCAACCCGGCGCGGAACTAGCGCAGGCCGTGGGGCTGGACATAGCCGCATGGTGGAAGCCCACCAATGAGGGTTATTTCCGGCATGTGCCGAAAGCCGCGATTCTGGAAGCCGTGGGCGAGTTTGCACCGGAGCATGTGACCCGGCTGGCGAAGTTGAAGAAGGCCGACAGTGCCAGCGAAGCCGAACGGCTGGCCGATGGCACCGGCTGGATGCCCGCCATCTTCCGCACCGAAGGCCCGCAAGAGGTAATGCCGGAAGCAGGCACGGAGCAGGACGGTACGGGAGAAGCTGCCGCCGTGGCGGATGAACCGGCCGAGGCATTGGCCGCGTGACCCTGCACCGCAGATAGGCGCTCCGGTTCCGACCGGGGCGCTTCATGCTGTCGAAACGAAGGACTCCCCCCATTCGCACCAGCTCCAGGCCGTTCCGCCTTGGAGCTGGCGGTCAAGAATCCGGGCGCGGCGGTAGCCGCGCTCGGATTCAAGGCCCAAGCCAAAACGCCCCTTCGCCGCCTTCGGGCAGGCGGCGAAGGGGCCGCGCACAAGCAGCCTTGTGCGCGAGAAACCCAAGAAGCCGGCAAGTGCGCCGGCGCATCGCGCCGCCGGTGCTTAGACAGCGCCCCGCTGCAATGGGCGAGGCTTGTAGGGCTACGCTCAGGTTTGCTGCGGCAGGTTGTGCGAAAGCGTGCCGTCCCCGACGCTGGCAGTTCGCTGCCTGGTCGTCACGAAGGACGGTTCACCGACACGCCGCACGGCCATGCCTATGGAGCTTCCACGCCACGCCTCAAGCACGTTGCCGCCTGCGACGGCAGGCGCGTTCTCGCCCTTGTCCTTGGTGGTTGGCCTTGCCCGCGTCAGGGCGCAAGCCGGTGAAGCCGTCGCGCGGGGATGCCGAGTCGGCCATGTCTCCATTCGGGGGCGGTCGGCCTGTACGTCCTTGTCTTGTTGTGAATCCTGGCGGGGGGGCGGCTGCGCCTTGGGCTTGATGGTCGCAACCTTCCAGCGAAAACAATTTCCCCTGCGCTGCGCGCATTCCTCGCGGGACAAATTCTTTTCGCTTCCAGGCTCTCCGCTGCGCTTCGACCGCAAGCGGTGCGGCCAGCCCATCCCCCGCCGGACGGATCACAACAAGGACGCACTGGCGCGACCTTGTTCAACCCGAAAGGAGAAACATCATGGCTAACATCGGCACCTTCATCGCAGAGAAAGACGGCTTCACCGGCACGCTCCGCACCCTGACGCTCAACGTCAAGGTCAAGCTGGTTCCCAACGACAAGGGCGACACCGAGAACGCCCCCGACTTCCACCTTCAGGCGGCCGGCCACGAGATCGGCGCGGCGTGGAAGAAAACCAGCCAGGCCGACCGTCCGTACCTGTCGGTTTCACTCGATGACCCTTCGTTCCCCGCGACGGTCTATGCCCGCCTGATCGAGAACGAGGACGGCACGCACGACCTGATCTGGTCGCGTAGCAAACCCAAGGCAGCCTGACGGCCGCCTACCGCGCCCCGCCCCTTGCGGCGGGGCATGGCATCTCTCAGTTCCAATCGCTCGCCTGCGCGTTAGGCGAGCGCAATCTTTCGATCTACGCCGCAAAAATCAGCGATCACTCCAACCACTGCCTGCGCCTGTGAAGGCAGCGCGGATGGCGTGGGAGCTTGGGGCGAAAAGGCTGCGGACTCTAACGCAAGGGCCACATCGAACGCCGCTGACCCCGTTAGGTTCCTGGCAAAGAACTCGGCCAACAGATCGGCTTTGACGTTACTGGCCTGTTGCTGAAGCTCCTGTTGCAGCGTATCAGCGAGGCCAGGTTGAGCCGCGACGCCCTCCACCAGTGCTGCCGCCATGCGACCGACCTTCTCCGTGAAAGCCTGCCCTGATACGCCGTAGCGTATTCCGCGTTCGATGATCTGACGGCGTTGCTCCTGATCCTCAGCAATGAATTCTCTGAGGATGAAGTCCATCGCGATCATGAAATGCGAGCATGAGGCATAGAAGAGTCTCCATGCCCGATTGCCGGAGGCGATTTGGGTCAACAAATATTCGATGTCTTCAAGCCAAGCGTTGCATCCGTCGAAGTTCAAGGAGTGAAGCAGGCGAGATTTGCTTTCCTCATACCTGCCACGCCAGTCACCACTCAATCGGCCTAGAGAGCCCGATTCAAGATCCGCAAGGAAGTCTTCCTCGGTGATGCGCTCTTTGTGGCTGCGTGCGCTATTAGTTAGTCGCGAAAGGAACTTACCATCCAATACCCGGACATTGTGTTGGAGGCCAAACTCGCGAACATCCGGCCTAGAATCTGTTGTCGCGACAATGCACGAGTCAAGACCTAGAACTGACTGCAGTCCCTTTGCCCAAAAAATGCGTTCGAGAGCCTGCGGTGTCTTCTTGTTCTTGATGTCGACGCAGATGCGTTCTCTGCTGAGAGGCGAATTGCGCGCATATAGCCACAGATCGACATCGGTTACATCAAATCGATGGAATGTAAACTTGATGCCTCTGGCAACATAGTAGCCAATGCTTAGGAAATAATTCCGCAGCGCTTCCTCGGCGGCAGAGCCCTTTAGTGGTTGACTTTTCATCTCTTGAGCCCGCCGGTTCGAATTTCTTGGAGCAGGTTGCGCGCCTTCAGTTTCACTGCCTCTGTGGCATTTTTCCGCTGCACTTCTCGATTCAATTCCGGCGCGACGTACTCAGTGATACGTGCACCAGGAATATGCGAAACGCTCTCGGCCGTTATGTCGCCATCTTCGATTACGGCGAGTGCAAGACGCCCCACTTCCGGCTTCAGGAGCCTCATGCTGAACATGCCGTTATCAGCAGGTGTCACGGCGACGACGCCTTTGAGCTCAAGGGCCTGATAGTCGCTTCCAATAGCGGTGGCGGGACCGACGCTATGGCCTGCGATCAGCTTATTCATGAGTGCCGAAACCATCTGGATACGGCCACGGTAATAGCTGCTGACGGTCATCCCGTAGGTGAGCGAGGCTACCAGCGCCTTGGCCAAATCCAACGCGTCGTCCGCAATGGAGTTGCTGAATTTGGAGAATGCAGCCGGACGGGTAACGAAGTAGCTCTTTCCCTGATCATTACCCACGACGCTGACATCGAATAGACCAATGGAGTGAAGGCGTGCGAAAAGATCCTGCCCGAGAATCCTGTTGACCGTCTCCAATGGTAGGCAGCCTGTTTCTTGAAGCTTCTGATTCACTTCTGTCAGAAGCGCAGCCTCGGGGGCTTTCAAGGTTGATAGAATTGCATTGACCTTCCGCGCATCATCGCGCCGGAACAGGTTGCCATTGAAAAGTAATTTCTCTTGAGCCGAGATCGGCTCAGAGTCAAAGAAGCCGATGTTGGTCGCAAGATCCAGCGTATCGCCGACTTCCTTGCGTGAAAGCTTCAAATTATCGGAAACGACCTCGGCGATAGCTTTGTCCGTCGTGGGCGTCTCGGAGGCAATCTCTGATACGAAGATTACGGCTTCTTCATGTGCCTCGTGGCTGCTTTCATCGAAAATTCTGGATGTGTGCTCGAGCACGCTATGTCCAGTCAAACCGAGGACTTCCACCCCCCCGCTGCCCGGCAGGATTAGCTTTTGTCGCGCGAGTTCGGCAACGATTGCAGGGAGTTCCGTTTTGGGGCTGATGTGGTTGGCACGTGCGAGGGCTTCTAGGCGTTGTTGCGTGACAACGCTTTGCCTTTCCGCGGAGATTGCGGACAACAACGTGCCACTTTTCCCAGCGAAGGCGATCGAGTCAAAATCTTGGTTCGTTGTTGCTTGAAGTTTTCTTGCGTGGTGCAGCAACCACGCGCCTTGGGTCTTCTTATCCATGAACATCCCGTTGCTTGATAGATAGCAGCTCTTGTTCTATTTGCTTAAGCACACGCCTTACCTTGTCCATGTCGTCGCCTGCATAGGCCAGAGTCAGCAACGTGAGCGGATGCACGTCCATGACCTTGCACAGTTCGGTCAGCTTGTGCATGGTCGGGCTTTTCAAGTCGCGCTCCAGCGAACTCATGTAGGTACGGCTGGACACGTCGGAGAACGCTTCCTGGCTCAAGCCGCGCGCCTTCCTGACTGTCCGTATCGCCGTCGCCAATGAGTGTTTCGCTGCCACCAACTTGGTTTCCCCTAGAAAACCAAGATGACAGCTCATTGCACCCAATAGGGCTACAATCTATAGTATTCATTCCTGCTGAGCAATCCGCCTCATGCTTTTACGGAAATCCGCAACTGCGGATTTAGCCGGAGCCAGAGAGTTACTTCCGTGCCTTTCCTGACCCTCACAATTGCGCTTCTGCGTTTCTGTGCATGTACGGATTCGATGGCTTGCGCCTTCGTGCTTTCCCGCCAAAGCACGCAGCCGCTTCAGCGGTTCCGCGCTTCGGTGGAAAAGCGTACCCGTGCATCTTCGGATGCGTGGGGATTCGGGGCATGACCCAGCCGCTCGTCACCGCTGAACAGCGGGCGCAACTGCTCGCCGTCGGCGCGGCACGCACCGCTGGCCGGAGCATCGACCCGATGCCGGCGGTGCGACTGTTCACCCCTGACGCGCACGCCACCTGGCTGCTAGCCGCGCTTGACCCGGACGACGGTGATACGGCCTGGGGACTGATCGACCTGGGTATCGGCCTGCCGACGTTGGGAACGGTGAAGCTATCCGATCTGGCATCCATCGTCGGGCCGAGCCAGCATCCGGTGATGCGTGATCTCTACTTTCTGGCAGAGCGCCCGCTGTCGGAGTACGTCCGACGGGCGCAGGAGAACGGCTCGATCACGGATTGAGCGGCCACGAAGACAGAGAAGGCCGAGCCAAGGCGAGCACATTGTGACTATTTCGGTCTTGGTCAAGACCGAATAGATCTTGCTCGGCTTTATTGCACGAAATCGGTGCGTGCCTGACCGAAACAGACATGATCTTTGGCGCGGGTTTCGGCACGGTGCCTGATGCTGACTCCGATTTTCTGGCGTTTCAGCCGTCGCATCGAGACGATTTTCGCAATGCTTCGGAGCCAATCGGTCTTGACACCTGCCACATCAGTTCACCCCGACCCGATGACAGCTTGATGGCGATTCGATAGCTCCGTACGGCGAAATCCGTGGCGACGTTCCTGCTACACGGGAGGTTGCGTCATGGCCGAAGCGAGCGCCGAGCATTGGTATCCCACCGCCGCCTATCTCTACACACTGCACCTCGACGGCCCGGCACTGGCCTGGGAGTACCTGCGACGGAATCCCGATTACCGCCGCGACTGGCTGCGCCGTCGTCGCCGGCCGGACGCGGCGCAGGCTTGGGGCCTGCGCCTGCTGGAAGATCCCGCCCTGGATGCGCGGGACGCGCATCCGGCCTGGTTCCCCGATCACGATGCCGTGGTGCAGCTTCTTCCCGATGCCGATCCACCGCCCGAAGCCGCTGTCTTCGAATTCTGGCGCGTGCCTGGCCGCAAGCAACTGATCCACGATGGCAAGCGCCTGGTGCTGGTGTCGCACTGGCCCGGCTGCTGCTTGCGGCTCGCACTTGCGCCCGGCCTGGAAGACGGCATGGCGTATCTCTACGCCACCCGTGCTTGCGCCGCGCCTTGCGCGCGCTATCGCACGCTGGCGGCCGAGCTGGATGCGCTGTCCGCCGCGACCGTGGCCGCGCCTGCGGCAGCGGCCCGCTCCCGGCCTACGCCGTCCGCGGTGCTGGAGCTACACAGCTTGCAGGCGCTCGACGCGACCCTGGCGGGCGCATCCTTACGCGAGGTGGCCGAAGGACTGTTCGGCACCGATATCGTCGTGGCCGATTGGCACAAGGACAGCGCCTTGCGCGCCCGCGTGCGCCGGCTGGTGCGGCGTGGCGAGGCGTTGATGCGCGGCGGCTATCGCAGCCTGGCGCAGCTTCCGCCAGTTGCATCGCAGTAAGGGGGACGTTTTGCAGTCCCTGCAATTCGTCCCTTAGCAGGAAGCCCGGATTTCTCGAAAGTGCCTCTATCCGGTCGCGTGGTGTGGCCGGGCTTGATGGAGGACCATCCCATGCGACCCGCTCCCTTGCGGCCTGCCGCCGCTGCTGTCGCTGCGCCCGCGCAGCCCCAACGCTACCTGACCAACGACGAAGCCGCCGACTACCTGCGCCTTTCGCCGCGCACGCTGGAAAAGCAGCGCGTGATCGGCGGCGGGCCGAAATTCCGCAAGTTCGGCCGCCGCGTCATGTACGCGGTGTCCGACCTCGACGCCTGGGCCGATGCGCGCAGCTACGCGGCTACGTCCGATCCCGAGTACGCCGAGCGCCACGCGGGCGACTACCGTGATGGTCGCTGACCTTCGGCGCGTGGATGGCCTTCGCCATGCCCAGCCCGCCAGGGCAAGCCTTGCCGCAGCGCGAACAACTCGACCTGTTCCGCGCGCTGCCGGGCGACATGGCGCCGCGCGACAGCCAGGACTTGATGGCCTTTCCGTTCTTTTCGCTCGCCAAGTCGCGGCGCACAACGCCGATCGACTTTCGCACTGGCGGTATCACCATCCGCGTGGAAGGCACGCAGGAGCATGGCATCGCCACGATCTGGGATGCCGACATCCTGATCTGGGCCGCCAGCCAGATCGTGGAAGCCCGCGATGCGGGCATACCGACCTCGCGGCTGATGCAGGTGCGCCCCTACGAGATCCTGCGCTTCATCGGGCGCGGTACGTCGCTGCGCGACTACCAGCGCCTGAAAGCGGCGCTCGACCGGCTGCAATCGACCACGGTGGCCACGTCCATCCGCGAAACCACGGGAAGGCGTTTGCACCGCTTCTCGTGGATCAACGAGTGGAAGGAACTGGCCGATGCCAGCGGCACGCCGCTGGGCATCGAACTGATCCTGCCGGACTGGTTCTATGCGGGCGTGGTGGACGCGGCCCTGGTGCTGACCATCGACCCGACGTATTTCCGGCTCACCGGTGGCATCGAACGCTGGCTGTACCGATTGGTGCGCAAGCATGGCGGGCGGCAAGAACACGGCTGGCAATTCGACTTTCAGCACCTGTACCGCAAGTCGGGCAGCGTAGCGCGCTTCTACGACTTCGCCGCCGATTTGCGCGCCCTGGTGGCGCGGCAATCGTTGCCCGGCTACGTCTTGGGCATCGAGCGGATGCCTGGCGAGAAAACCGAGCTGCTGACCTTCCGGCCCGTGCTGCCTACGGCACGGGGATAAGTGCGGGAAAACCTGTGGATTCACTCGTGCTATCAGGCAACAGGAGGCTCGTGCTATCAGGCAACACATCCTCGTGCTATCAGGCACAAAAATCGGCTGAAAACCCGCGCCATTGCTGGCTTTGCGCGCCCTCTAACATACCTAACAAGAAATACATAACTTTTAGTAGAAGCGCGCCGCTTCGGTGGACAACTGCGAAACGGCACCACGCGCAACAGCCAAAGCCCGGCTTTCCAACCCGGAGGGCCGCGCCATGATCGTCGCGCTGCTCAACCAGAAAGGCGGTGTCGGAAAGACCACGCTCGCCACGCACCTCGCGGGCGAACTCGCGCTGCGCGGCCAGCACGTCATCCTGCTGGATGCCGACCCGCAGGGTTCTTCGCTGGACTGGACGCAGCGCAGAAGCCAGCAGGGCTTGCCACGGCTGTTCAGCGTCGTGGGCCTCGCCCGCGAAACGCTGCATCAGGAAGCGCCGGAGCTGGCCCGCCGCGCCGATCACGTCATCATCGACGGCCCGCCGCGCATCGCCGCCTTGGCGCGCTCCGCGCTGCTGGCGGCCGAGCGCGTGCTGATCCCGGTGCAGCCCAGCCCCTACGACCTGTGGGCCAGCGCCGAGATGGTGGCGCTGATCCGCGAGGCGCAGGTGTTCCGGCCTGCACTGCGCGCGGCCTTCGTCATCAACCGGCGCGTCAGCACCACCATCACCGGCAGGGAAGCGCGGCAGTCGCTGGCCGAACAGCCGCTGCCGGCGCTGCGTAGCGAAGTACGTCAGCGCATCGTCTTCGCCGACAGCGTGGCCGCTGGCCGGCTCGCCCGCGAGACGGCACCCGACAGCGTCGCCACCCGCGAGATTGCCGCGCTCGCCGATGAACTGCTGCGGTGGCCGACATGAGCAGCCCGCGCAGCAAGCGCGTTGGCATCGGCGCACGTCCGCCCGCGAATCCGCACGCCGAGGCGTGGATTCGCCAGGGCGATGCCGGTGCGCTCAACAAGGGCGACCTCTACACCGCACGCCTGACGCTCGACGTGACGCCCGCGCTCCGCGCGCGCATCAAGATCGCCGCCTTTGGCCAGGGCGTGACCGTGGCCGAACTGCTGCGCGGCCTGCTGGAGCGCGAGTTTCCCGACAAGCGCCTGGAGAACCCGCCATGAACGCATCCGCCTTGCCTGCCGCTCACGCGGCGACGGCTGCACCGGCTGCTGCGCGGCCTGCTGGAGCGCGAGTTTCCCGACAAGCGCCTGGAGAACCCGCCATGAACGCATCCGCCTTGCCTGCCGCTCACGCGGCGACGGCTGCACCGGCTGCTGCGCCGCCGCCTTCGCTTTCGGCACTCGCCGGCCAGGCCGGCAGCGTGCCGCTGACTCGCGTATCGCTCGCTTACATCGAACCGCGCTTCAAGCTCTACCTGCGCTTCGGTGAGCCGGCGCGCACGCTGCGGCTCGACCGCTGGCGGCGCTGCGCGGTGTTCCTGCCGCGAGCCATGTTCTGCCGCGTGCGCTGGGAGGCCAACGACTACGGCACGATCCGCTGGCAGCTCATGGTGATGCAAGCCGCCACGCCGCTGGACGACATGCAGCGCATCCCCGGCGTGCGGCCGGGCGCACGCCTGCTGCTGCACGCCGAAGGCGAGAACGCGGTGCGTTCCGTGCTGGAATGCATCGACGGCATCGACGCGCAAGGCATCGCCGCCATCGATGTGTCGCCCGCGTACTGGCGCACGCTGGGCAACCGTCTGGCGGCCCGTCTGCCGCTGCCCGAATACACCGCCGAGCGGTACGCCGCCTGGCTGGCCGGGAGGGCGCTGCCATGACGACCCAATCCACCACCGCGCGCACGCACGAAGCCGCGCCGCATCCTCGCTCGCGCCTGCGCGCTCGCATCGTGCTGGCGTGCTTCGCCGCCGTCGGCCTCGCTGCGCTGGCCTGGGCGGCTTTCGTGTCGCCGCTGCCGCGTCTGACCTACAACCCGTCCGACAGCGTGGCGGTCGGTTGGTATCGCATCGAGCCGTTCGACCCGCGCACCGCCTCGCTGCCACGTCCGTTGTCCGTGGACAGCATCGTGCTGGTGCCGCTGCCCGATAGGGCCGCCATGCTGGCTGCGCATCGCGGCTACCTGCCGATGCGCGTGCCGCTGCTCAAACGTGTGGGCGCGGTCGCGCCGCAACACGTTTGCATCGTCGCCGGGCAGGTAAGCATCGACGGCGTGCCTGCGGCCGCCGCGCTGCCTGCCGACCGGCTGGGCCGGCCGCTGCCATCCTTGCAGCTTTGCCGCCGCCTCGAACCGGGCGAGCTGTTCCTGTTGAGCGTGACCAATCCGGCGTCGTTCGACAGCCGCTATTTCGGGCCGGTCAGTGCGTCCGCCGTGATCGGCGTCGCGCATCCGGTCTGGCTGGAGACAAGCCCATGATGGCCGCCGATTCGCAGCACGTTGCCGTGCCTCTCATCGTGCCATCGGGCAAGTCGTTCCGGCTGCTGCAGCCGTGTCGTCGCGCGTGCAGCGCGAGCGCATCCGCGCCGCGCTTCGCGCAACATCCGGCGCAGCCGTCCAACGTGCAGGCGTCTTGCCTCGAACGCGCCCAGCCTGCGGCCATTGGCGCGTTCGCCGGCGGGCTGGCTGCTGGTGCAGCAGCGCCGCCGGGCCGCCGACGCCCGGAGCGACAGCGAAGGGCAAAGGCGGAAGGCAAGACAAAAGGACGCGGCACCGGGCCGCGTCGAAAACCAGTCTGCACATGGGGGTTGCGCGGCACGGAGCGGCTTCGCCGCCGTGCCGCTTGTGGCGCGAAGCCCGCGCCGATGCGGGCATGTCTGCGTGCTTCGCACGACCGGACACGCCAGAGCTTGCAAGGAACGCGGCCATGACCGACCGCCGCGATGACGATTTCCGCATCCGCCCCAGCGCCCCGAAGAACCGGGGCCAGGGCTTCGTCTCCAAGGTGCTCAAGCAGGCAGGCAAGGTCAGCAGCGGCAAGTCGTCGGTGCGTCGTCCTGGCGTTGCCAGCGGCTCCGCGAGGGGCACGGGCCAGCGGCCCGGCTCGCGCCTTGGTCGCGGCCACACGGCGGCGCGCTTCGCCGGGGCGAAGCTGACGCCCATGTCGCGGCGCGTGACCATCAAGACGCTACTGGTCAACCAGCGCCAAGCCAGCCCGCAGTCGCTCGCCAAGCACCTGCGCTACATCGAGCGCGACGGCGTGGGCCGCGACGGCGAGCCGGGCCAAGCCTACGGGCCGCAGACAGACGTGGCCGATCTCGACGCCTTCAAGGAACGCTGCGCCGACGACCGGCACCATTTCCGCTTCATCCTCTCGCCCGAGGATGGCGCGGAGCTGGAAGACCTGCGCACCTACACGCGGCACCTCATGGGCCGCATGGAGGCCGACCTGGGTACGGGCCTCGATTGGGTGGCCGTGAACCACTGGAACACCGACAACCCGCACACGCACATCGTCGTGCGCGGGCGCGACGACACCGGCAAAGACCTCATCATCGCGGGCGACTACATCGCCGATGGCTTCCGCTATCGCGCCGCCGAGCTGGCGACCGAATGGCTGGGGCCGCGCACCGAACTGGAGATCCAGCAGACCTTGCAGCGTGAGGTGGAGCAAGAGCGGTGGACGAGCCTGGATCGCACCCTCAAGCGTGAGATAGGCGAGGCCGGCGGCGATGGCCTGGTGCGCGTCGAAAGGTTCAACGCCCCCCGCTTGCAGCGCCAACGCCTGATGCTAATCGGCCGCCTGCAACACTTGCAGCGCCTGGGCCTGGCCGACGAGACGCAGCCCGGCACCTGGGCCATCCATGCCGATGCGGAAAAGACATTGCGCGCGCAGGGCGAGCGCGGCGACATCATCCGCACCGTGCAGCGGGCCATGCGCGGCGAGCCGCGCGAGCTGGCCGTGTTCGAGCCGGGGGACGATGGCCGAACCATCCTCGGCCGTGTGGCCGCGAAGGGGCTGGCCGACGAGCTGCGCGACCGGGGCTATCTGGTCATCGACGGGGTGGACGGCAAGGCCCATTACGTCGCGCTCAACGCCCGCGACGAGCTGGCGAACTACCCGAGCGGCGCCGTGGTGGAGGTGAAAGGCTCGGCCGACGTGCGCGCAGCCGACAAGAACATCGCCGCGCTGGCGAGCGATGGCCTGTACCGCACTGACCATCACCTGGCGATCGGGCAGGGCCGGGCCAAGGCCGGACGCGACCCGCAAGAAGTCGTCGCCGCCCACATCCGCCGGCTGGAGGCCCTGCGTCGGGCCGGCATTGTGGAGCGCGTTGCCGAAGGGCTATGGAAGGTGCCGGACGACCTGGCCGAGCGTGGCCGCCAGTACGACGCGCAGCGCCTGGGCGGCGTGGCCGTGGAGCTGAAATCGCACTTGCCCATCGAGCGGCAGGCCCGCGTGATCGGGGCCACGTGGCTCGACCAGCAGTTGATCGGCGGCGGCTCGGGCCTGGGCGACCTGGGCTTTGGTGGCGAGGCCAAACAGGCCATGCAACAGCGCGCCGACTTCCTGGCCGAACAGGGGCTGGCCGAGCGGCGCGGGCAGCGCGTGATCCTGGCGCGCAACCTGCTGGGCACACTGCGCAACCGGGAACTGGCACAGGCCGCGAAGGGCATTGCCGCTGAAACCGGCCTGGAGCATCGCCCGGTGGCCGACGGGCAGCGCGTGGCTGGCATCTACCGGCGCAGCGTCATGCTCGCCAGCGGGCGCTACGCGATGCTGGACGACGGCATGGGATTCAGCTTGGTGCCGTGGCGGCCGGTGATCGAGCAGCGGCTGGGGCAGCATATCGCCGCCGTGGTGCGCGGTGGCGGCGTATCTTGGGAGCTTGGACGGCAGCGCGGGCCAAGTATTTCTTGAGACCCTTCATCTACTTTTCGAACGGCCGAGCGCCTTCATCAGCCCCGGCTTCTGGCTCGCAAAGGTGCCATAGAAGACCTCATTACCGATGAGCGTGATCGGAGCCACGCGCACGCCGGTTCGTGACTTGGCTTCCGCAGAAATCTTCGGGTCGGTCAGGTCGCGTTCTTCAAACACGATGCTCTGCTGGGACAGCCACTCCTTCAGCACCCGACAGTCCGGGCAGGCTGGAGTGCTATAGATGATGATGCGCGGGGTGCTGGCTTGGTTCATGGTCGTGCCTTCACTTTCCCCGAGCGGCAAGCCAGCTCTTCATCATGGCGATCTCTCCTTCCTGCGCAGAGATAACCTCCTGAGCCAACTCGCGGACCTCCGGGTCCTTGCCGTACTGCAACGCCACCTTGGCCATGTCGATCGCGCCCTGGTGATGCGGGATCATGCCGCGCATAAAGTCCACATCGGCATCGCCGCTGAAGTCAATCATCATGTCGGCGTGCATGCGGTCATTGCCGGCACGGTAGGCGGTCGTCGAGGCGTCGCCCGAGCTGCCGGTCGCCGCCTGTTGGCCGCGTTCTCCAAGCCACTTATTCATCATGGCGATCTCGCCTTCCTGCGCAGAGATAACCTCCTCAGCCAACTTGCGGACCTCCGGGTCCTTGCCGTACTGCAACGCCACCTTGGCCATGTCGATCGCGCCCTGGTGGTGCGGGATCATGCCGCGCATGAAATCGACGTCGGCGTTGCCAGTGAACTGCGCTCCCATCCCCGCGTGCATCTGGTCGTTCACGGCGCGATACGCGGTCGTGGAAGGGCTGTCATTGGCCGAGGCGCTGGAGGGCATCGCGTGCCCTTGGTGATCTCCGCTCGCATTGGCCTGCATCACTTCACCCGACGGGACCACCTTCTTCTGAACGGCCATCAGGCCGATGGCGACCACGACGGCGCCCGCAATGAACAACAGGCTGAACTTGTTGACTCTCATGAAAAACTCCTTGAATGAGATTGATGGAGTCACTGTAGGGCTTCCCATTGTTGGAAGGTCAAGCCCCTCATTTCGCCGTTGATGCCGATGAAGACCCTCGGCGCAAGATCCAGTCCTTCACTTCCGCCGCCTACGACAACGCGCTGTCGAAGCTGCAGCGGTGGAAGCAGGTGATGTAGCGCCTGAGGCGACCGCTAGATGGAACACCTCCCGCATCGGCCCGATCAGCCCGGACCTAGCCGCACCGGCTTTCGCGCGGTCTGCCACAGCAGCGGCACCAAGATCAGCGCCAGGGCCGGGAAGATCATCCAGTTGACCGCCTGCCAGCCCGAGCTGTGCAGGATCGATCCCGCGAGGAACGACACGGCCGCCGTGGCGGCGAAGACGAAGAAATCGTTCATGCCCTGCGCCTTGCTGCGCTCGGCCGGGGTGTGGCAATCGGTGACCACCGCCGTCGCGCCGATGAAACTGAAATTCCAGCCGATGCCCAGCAGCGCCAGCGAGCCCCAGAAGTGGGACAGGCCGAGCCCGCCCAGGGCCACCACCCCAGAGGCGGCGAGCAGCACCATGCCGACGGCGGTCACGCGCTCCTTGCCGTAGCGCACCATCAGTCGTCCGGTGAAGAAGCTCGGCCCGAACATCGCCAGCAAGTGCCACTGGATGCCCAGGGCGGCGTTGTCCACCGAATGTCCATGGTTGACCATCGCTACAGGTGCGGCGGTCATCACGAACGCCATCACCCCATAGGACACCACGCCCGCAGCCACGGCCAGCAGATAGCGCGGCATCGCCAAGAGCTGCAGCACCGTCCGACCGCTATCGGCGACTGCTTCGGCCTGGGTCTGGCGCGGCGTGCGCAGCATGAGCAGGATCGGCAAGGCGATCAGCGGCAACAGCGCCTGGCTGAGGAAGCTGCCGACGTAGGGCGTGCCCGCTACCGCGTCGCGTGTGAAGATCACCAACTGCGGCCCGATGATAGCGCCCGCGAGGCCGCCCACCATGACCCAGGAAATGGCCTTGGCCTTGAGTGCGTCCTCGGCGGTGTCGGCAGCTGCGAAGCGGTAGCTCTGCACATACGCGCTGTAGAAGCCTGCCAGGAAGGTGCCGGCGCAGAAGATCCAGAACGACGCCAGCATGATGCCCAGTGCGGCGATCAGGCCCGAGGCTACGCCGAAGCCGACCCCGACCACGTATCCGTTACGGCGGCCATGGCGTCGCATGATGAACGCTGCGGGCAAGGTGCCGATGGCAAGGCCCAGGCCAAACAGGCTCACGGGCAACGTGATCCAGGCCGAATCGTTGGCAAGCTGCTGGCCGACCAGCCCACCCAGCGACATCACGATGGGCGCGCTGGCGCCGCCGAGCGCCTGCGCGGCGGTGAGAACACCGATGTTTCGGCGCGTGATGTTCGGGTCGGTCATGGCGTCTTTCTTATTCGTTTGTCTGGCCGGAAATATTACACGAATGAATATATATTCAGTTATAAGGCCATGCGATGCTCACGAGCCATCGCGAGCCGGTCCATCCTCGGAAGCCGCCCCGTGCAAGGCCAAGCCGAGCAGGTGCTCTTTCACCTGGATCAGTTGCTCCATACGTTCCTCGACACAGGCGAGATGGCCTTGGACAGCCTGCCTTAGCAGTTCAGGTTCCAGCAACCCCTCATGTGCCCAACTCAGCAGACGGCGCACGTCATCCAGGCCGATCCCCGACGCACGGTAGTTGCGAATCAGGTGAAGCCGTTCGACATGCGCCGGGCCATAGCGCCGATAGTTGTTGCGTGACCGCTCCGGGGCTTGCAACAGGCCCTCCCGCTCGTAGAAACGAATGTTCTCCGGGGGGTGCCCGTCAAGCGCGCAAGCTCACCGATTCTCATCCAGTTCTCCGTGCGCAACGATGGGGAACGCCACCGTTGCGCATAGCCTTTATCCCGGCGACCGGGTGGATGATTGCGCGGTGGAGCCCGATTGCACCGTATGCTCAGTCCAGCCGCCACCCAGCGCCTTGTAAAGGTGGATGAGGTTGTTCAGCCGCGTCAGGCGCGTGCGCACCAGGGTCTGCTGCGCACCGTACTGTGTGCGTTGCGCGTCGAGCAAGGTAAGGTTGTCGTCCACGCCTTCTTGAAAACGCTGCCCGGCCAGCTCGTAGGCCTTTTGACTCGCGGCCACCAGGAGTTGCTCCGAGCGGATCTGCTCATCGAGTGTGCGCTTGCCCGCCAAGCCGTCGGCCACCTCTGCGAAAGCCGCCTGAATAGACTTCTCGTAGTTGGCGATCTCTATCCTCTTTTGTACCTGTGCCATGTCCAGGCTGGCGCGCAATGCGCCGCCGCGGAAGATGGGCAGCGTGAGCTGCGGCAGAAAGCTCCAGGCCCGCGAGCCCGAATCGAACAGGCCGTCGAGCGAGGCGCTGGCCGTGCCGGCCGAACCCGTGAGGCTGATCGTTGGGAAGAATGCTGCCCGCGCCGCGCCGATGTTGGCGTTGGAACCGATCAGCATCTGCTCGGCAGCGCGGATGTCAGGACGGCGCGCGAGTAGTTCCGACGGTAAACCGCTTGGTAGATCGGTTGGCACGATGTTGTCGGGTAGCACCACAGCCTCGTCCAACTGTCGGGAAAGCTCGGGCGTCAGCGGCTGGCCCAGCAGCAGTACCAGCGCGTTGCGGTCCCTGGCCGCCTGTCGCGTGTAAGCAGCATGATTGGCCTCGGCGGTGCGCAGCGCGATCTCCACGAGGCGCAGGTCGAGCTGAGTGGAGTTGCCAGCTTCCACCAGTTGGGTCGTCAGGTCGTAGGAGAGCTTCTGTGTGGCGAGGGTGTCGCTTGTCAGGCGCAGCAGCTCCTGGTCGGCAAGTAGCGTGAGGTAAGCGCCGGCCACCTCGGACACCAAGCTCATCTGCGTAGCGATGCGGGTCTCGTCGAGGGCCAAGTAGGGCGCCAGCGCTCGGTCGTTAAGGCTGCGGATGCGGCCCCACAGGTCCAGTTCCCAGGCGGCCGCCACCCCGGCCACGTCGTAGCGCCTGAGCACCTCGCTTTGCCCCGTGGTGCTGAGGTCGGCCGGTACACGTTCTGACGCGCCGCTGGCGGAAACGCCCAGGTTTGGCAGCACCTCGGCGCGCTGGATGCGGTACAGCGCCTGCGCCGCTTCGACGTTGAGCGCGGCCTTGCGCATGTCGCGGTTGTTCTCCAACGAGATGCCGATCAACTGCAGCAGCAGCGGGTCGCGGAAGAAGTCCCGCCAGCCGATCTCGGCCGTGATCGCGTCGTCGGGCGTCGCGACCGCCGGTTCCACATAGGCCGCGCCGGAAGGATACGCTGTGTCGATCGGCGCTACGGGCCGGTCATATTTCGGTGCCATGGAGCAGCCAGCCAGTGCCGCCGCGAGGACGAGCGGCGCCAGCATCTTGGCGGATCGTTTGAGTGTGAAAGATGTCTTCATGTCGTATGTCCTCCTGGCCGTCACGCCTGCTGGTCGGTCATGCCGACATGGGCATGGCGCGCTTCGCGGCGCAGCGCCAGCTTACGCACCACAACGTAGAACACCGGCGTCAGCACCAGGCCGAATACCGTCACGCCCAGCATGCCGGCGAACACCGCGATGCCCATGGCGTGGCGCATCTCGGCGCCCGCACCGCTGGCCAGCACCAGCGGCACCACGCCAGCGATGAAGGCGAACGACGTCATCAAGATCGGGCGCAGCCGCAAGCGCGCGGCTTCGAGCACGGCTGCCAGCGGATCGGCCCCTTCGCTTTCCTTCGCGCGGGCGAACTCCACGATCAGGATCGCGTTCTTGGCAGCCAGGCCGACCAGCACCACGAAACCGATCTGCGTGAAGATGTTGTTGTCGCCCCCAGAGAGCCAGACGCCGGCGATCGCCGAGAGCAGCGCCATGGGTGCAATCAGCAGCACAGCGAACGGCAGCGACCAACTGTTGTACTGGGCCGCCAGGAACAGGAAGGCGAGCAGCACCGCCAGCGCGAAGATGTAGATCGCCGTGTTGCCAACCCGTTTTTCCTGGAAAGTCAGGTCCGTCCATTCGTAGGTCATACCGTCCGGCAGCGATTCGCTCACGATCTTCTCAATCGCGGCGGTGGCCTGGCCGGACGAGTAGCCCGGCGCTGGCCCGCCGCTGATGTCGGCCGAGGGAAAGCCGTTGTAATGCATCACCCGGTCGGGGCCGGAACTGCGCTCGATGGTCGCGATCGCGCTCAGCGGGATCATGTCGCCCGCTGCATTGCGCACCTTGAGCATGCCTATGTCCTCAGCCTGCATGCGGAACTGCGCATCGGCCTGGGCCATGACCCGGTAGGTGCGACCGAAGCGGTTGAAGTCGTTGACGTAGAGCGAGCCAAGGTTGACCTGCAGGGTGTCGAACACCTCGGTCAGCGATACGCCCTGCGACTTGGCCTTCACCCGGTCGATGTCCACCTGCAACTGCGGCGCATTGGTCTGGAAGCTGGCGAGCATGTTCGCCAGCTCGGGCGCCTGCATGGCCTTGCCCATGATCTGGCCCTGTGCCTGCGCAAGCGCCTCGGGACCCAGGCCCGCCCGGTCCTCGATCTGCAGCTTGAAGCCGCCCATCGAACCCAGGCCCGGCACCGGCGGCGGCGGGAAGATGCCAACGAAGCCGTCCGGGATCTGGCTGAACTTGCCCATGAGCTTGCCCTGGATGGCGAAGGCCGACAGCGACGGGTCCTTGCGCTCATCGAAGGGCTTGAGCATGGCGAACATCAGCGCGGTGTTCGGCTGGTTCACCGGTCCATTGACCGACAGGCCCGGGAAGGCCACCACGCTCTCGACGCCCGGCTCAGCCAGTGCGATCTTGGTCATCTCCTTGACGACCGCCTCGGTGCGATCCAGCGAGGCGCCGGTCGGAAGCTGGGCGATGCCCACGAGATAGTACTTGTCCTGGGCCGGCACGAAGCCCGCAGGCACCTTGTGGAAGCCCAGCCAGGTCAGGCCCAGGAAGCCGACGTAGAGCAGCAGCACGATGGCGCTGCCGCGCACCGCGCGGCGCACGCCCCCGACGTAGGAATTCGAGGCGCGATCGAAGAAGCGGTTGAAGCGGCGGAAGAAGCCGCCGAACACGCCGTCGATGATGCGCGTGAGACGATCGGGCTTGGCCGCGCCGTGGTGCGGCTTGAGCAGGATGGCGGCCAGCGCTGGCGACAGCGTAAGCGAGTTGATCGCCGACAGGATGGTCGAGAACGCGATGGTCAGCGCGAACTGGCGATAGAACTCGCCCTGCAGCCCCGACAGGAACGCCGAGGGGATGAAGACCGCTGCCAGCACCGAGGTGATGGCCAGGATCGGGCCAGTCACTTCATCCATCGCCTTGCGCGCCGCATCCTTGGGCGATTCGCCCAGCGCCATGTGGCGCTCCACGTTCTCCACCACCACGATGGCGTCATCCACCACGATGCCGATGGAGAGCACGAGGCCAAACAGCGACAGCGTGTTCAGCGAGAAGCCGAACATGTGCATCACCGCGAACGTGCCGACCAGCGAGACCGGCACGGCGATCAGTGGAATGATCGACGCGCGCCAAGATTGCAGGAACAGCACCACCACGATCACCACCAGGAGGATGGCCTCCAGCAGCGTGACGGCGACGGACTGGAGCGAGGCGCGCACGAAGACTGTGGGGTCGTAGGCGATCTTGTACTCGATGCCTTCGGGGAACTTGGCCTGCAGCCGCTCCATCGTCGCGCGCACCGCGCTGGACGTGTCCAGGGCATTGGAGCCGGGCGTCATCAGGATTTGCAGGCCGACCGCGTTCTCGCCGTCGAGCTGGCCGCGCATGGTGTAGTTGTCCGAGCCCAGTTCCAGGCGTGCGACGTCGCGCAGGCGGGTCACCTGGCCGTTGGCGCCGGCCTTGATCACGATGTCGCCGAACTGCTCTTCGGTGGTCAGGCGCCCCAGCGCATTGACGCTGACCTGGAAGGCGGCCGACGCATTCGGCTGCTGGCCGATCGAGCCGGCTGCGACCTGCACGTTCTGCTCGCGGATGGCGGCGACCACATCGCTGGCGGTCATGCCCCGCGATGCGACCTTCTCGGGGTCGAGCCAGACGCGCATTGCGTACTCGCCTTCACCGCCGATGATCACGTTGGCGATGCCCGGCAGGCGCGCCAGTTCGTCGCGCACGTTGAGCATCGCGTAGTTGGACACGTACAGCGGGTCGTAGCGGTCCCCCGGCGAGAGCATATGCACCACCATGAGAATATCGGGCGCGGTCTTGTCGGTGACCACGCCGATGCGCTGGACCTCGGGCGGCAACCGGGGCAGCGCGCGTGAGACGCGGTTCTGCACCTGGATCTGCGCGACGTCGGGGTCGATGTGCTGCTCGAACGAGATGGTCAGCACCATCCGCCCGTCCGTGGACATCTGGGACTGCATGTACATCATGCCTTCCACGCCGTTGACCGCCTGCTCCAGCGGCGATGCCACGGTGTCGGCGATCACCTGCGGGTTGGCGCCGGGATAGCTGGCGGTGACCTGCACCGTCGGCGGCGTGACCTGGGGGTACTCGCTCAGGGGGAGCTGGAAATAGCTGATCGCGCCCGCGATCAGCATCAGCACCGACAGGACGATGGCGAAGATCGGCCGGTTGATGAAGAAGCGGGGGAAATTCATTTGCGGGCCTCCGCCGAGCCGGCCGCGCCGTCAGCCTTGGCGGGGTCCGCGCCACCGGCCTTGGCAGGCGCCGCAGCGGGAGCCGGAGCGTTTGCCGCAGCCTTGGTCGCGCCGGTCGCGCCGGCGGCCGGTGCCGCGGGCGCCTGCATGGGCACCATGCGCGGCGTGACCGCCATGCCGGGGCGCACGAGGCCCTTGATGATGATCTTCTCACCGGCCTGCAGGCCGCCGTTGATGACGCGCAGCCCGTCCACCACCGGCCCCAGTTCGATGGGCCGGTACTGGGCCTGGTTGTTCTCGCCCACGACCAGCACGTAGTTGCGCCCTTGGTCGGTGCCCACGGCCTGATCGTCGATCAGGACGGCCTCGCGCGCCGCGCCGGTGGACAGCTTGGCCCGGGCGAACATGCCGGGTGCCATGCGCCCATCCGGGTTGGGCACAACGGCGCGCGCGCGGATCGTGCCGGTGCTTCGGTCAATGGTGTTGCCCACGAAGTCGAGCGCGCCCCTGTGCGGGAAACCCTTGTCCGTGGTCAGCCCGACCTGCACGGGCAGCGAAGCCTTGCTACCGGCGCCCGCAGCGGGCCGCGAGCGGCTGACGACGTTGAGATAGGTGGCCTCATCAATGTCGAAGTACACGTGCAACGGGTCGATGGATACGATCGTGGTCAGCAGCGTGGCCGCGCCGGCGCCGCCACCGCTGACCAAGTTGCCCTCGGTCACGAGCACGCGGTCGACGCGCCCGGCGATGGGCGCAGTGACGCGGGCGTAGGACAGGTCCAGCTGAGCCGCAGCAACGGCGGCCTTAGCCGCCTGCACCTGAGCCTGGCGCGCGTTGCGTGCGGAGGCGGCATCGTCATAGGTCTTGCGCGCGACGGCGCCGGTCGCCACCAGGCGCTCGGCGCGGTCAAAGTCGGCCTGGGCCTGGCTGGCCAGCACCTCGGCCTGACGCAGTTGCGCCACGGCCGTGTCGAGCGCAACCTGGAACGGCCTCGGGTCGATCTGGAACAGCAGTTGGCCCTTGCGCACGAGGCTACCTTCGGGAACGCTCACCGCATCGACGGCGCCGCCGACCCGCGAGCGCAGCTCGACGGTCTTGGGCGCGGCCAGGAAGCCGGTGTACTCGGCCGATGGCGCGACCGTGCGGGTAATGACCTCGGCCACGGGCACCTGCGGCGCCATCGGCGCGCCCGCCGGGGGCGCCGCGGCCTTGCCCTCGTCCTTGGCGTCGCGGGCAGCGATCGCTATCCCCCCGACGGCTGCGATGACGCCTGCCACCACAATGATTCTGTTTTTTTACGCATGGAAGTGACCCTTTCTTGGATGCAGAACTCCGGCCCTTCCGAAGCGCTCTGCAGACATTTGTGTGGAGGCTAGGCGTTACAACGACGGCAAGGTCAAGCCCTCTTGTTGCCTCAGCGGGCAGACGGCACGGACAAGGTGGTGGGACGCCCGGCGTCGTCGCCGTGGTTGGCCTCCGGCGCGCCCTTGAAGCGCAGCAGGCGCAGTGCGTTCAGCGTGACCAGGGCCGTGGCGCCGGTGTCGGCCAGCACGGCAACCCACAAGCCGGTGATACCCAACACGGTGGTGACCAGGAACAAGCCCTTGAGGCCAATGGCGAATACGACGTTTTGGTGAATGTTGGCCATCGTCGCCCGCGACAGGGCCACCAGGTGGGCCACGTCCGTGACGCGGCTCTTGAGCAGCGCGGCATCGGCGGTTTCCAGCGCCACGTCCGTGCCGCCGCCCATGGCGATACCCACGTCGGCGGTCGCCAGGGCCGGCGCGTCGTTGATGCCGTCGCCGACCATCGCCACCTTGGCATCACGCTTCATCTCGTTGACCAAGCGCAGCTTGTCCTGCGGCAGCAGCTCGGCCTCCCACTCGATGCCCAGCTTGCCGGCGATCGCCTGCGCGGTGCGGCGGTTGTCGCCGGTCAGCATGACCGAGCGCACGCCCATGGCGTTGAGCTGGGCCACGCCTTCGCGCGCGTCGCGGCGGGGCTCGTCGCGCAGGGCCAGCAGGCCCAGAACGTTCTTGCTGGCTTCGTCGAACAGGACCACCACGGTCTTGCCGCCATCCTCCAGCTTGTCGATTTCCCTGCGGTGCGCGGCTGTCAGCGTGGCCGTCTGTTCCGCATGGGCGGGCGATCCGACAGCGAGCGCACTGCCGTTCACGGTGGCGCGCACCGCCTTGCCGGCAATGGCCGATGCGCCCGTGGCCTGGGGAATCGCCACGTCCAGGCTCTTGGCATGGGCGACAATGGCCTTCGCCAAGGGATGGTTTGAGCCGGACTCGACAGCGGCGGCAAGCGCAAGGACCTGTTGATGCTTGAACAGCCCGAAGGGCAGGACCTCGGTGATGCGCGGCTTGCCCTCGGTCAGCGTGCCAGTCTTGTCGAAGGCAATGGCGCGCACGCGGCCGATGGTTTCCAACGCGTTGCCACCCTTGATCAGCAGGCCCCGTCGCGTGGCCACCGCAAGGCCCGAGGCGATGGCCGCCGGTGTGGAGAGCACCAGCGCACATGGGCAGGCAATCAACAGCAGTGCGAGGCCGCGGTACAGCCAGGTACCCCAGTCGCCACCCATGGCAAGTGGCGGAACCACCACGATCAACGCCGCGATGGCCATGACGGCAGGGGTGTAGTAGCGGCTGAACTTTTCGATGAAGCGAGCCGTGGGCGCCTTGGAGGACTGCGCCTGCTCCACCAGTTGGATGATGCGAGAAATGGTGTTGTCCGATGCCGTCTTCTCGACTTGTACTTCGAGCACGCCATCGACGTTGATGGAGCCGGCGAACACGTCGGCACCGATAGCCTTTTGACGCGGTACGGACTCGCCGGTGATAGGCGACTCGTCCAGGCTGCTTTCACCGCGGAGGATCTTGCCGTCCGCAGGCACCCGGTCACCAGGGCGCACCAGCACGCGGTCGCTCACGCGCAGGGAAGCGGCGGGCACTTCGCGCTGCCCGCCCGCGGCATCGAGCAGTACCGCCGTCTTAGGCACCAGGGAGGCCAGCGCCTTGATGCCGGCGCGCGCGCGGCCGGCGGCCACGCTTTCCAGCAGCTCGCCGATCGCGAACAGGAACACCACGGCAGCAGCTTCCTCGGCCTCGCCTATCACGAGCGCGCCCAGCGAGGCGACGACCATCAGCGTTTCGATAGAGAACGGCGAGCCTGACACAGCCAGCGCGAAGGCTTTGCGAGCGAACGGCAGCACGCCCGCGATCACCGCAGCGGCGAAGATCCATTCAGCGTAGCCAGGAACGAACTGCGCGATCGCGTAGGCCGAGCCCATCAGGCCGCCCAGGCCCAGCACGTGCTTGCCTTTCTTCGTCTGCCACCAGCGCTGATGGCGCGCCGTCGATGCTGCTGCTGGGGCCGCGGGTGCTGAGCCATCATGGCGGCGCACGTCGGAGACGCCGAAGCCCAGGCTCTTGATGGTCTTCTCGATGTGGCCGAGCTGCGTGGGGCCGCCAGACGCGAGCGTCAATTCCAGCGTTTCTGCGGTGAAGTTTATGCGGGCATCGGACACGCCATCCATGCGAGCGAGCGCCGTTTCGATCTTGCCGACGCAACTGGCGCAGTCCATGCCCTCGACGCGCATGGACACGTTGGGGGGCGTGCTGGGTGCTCCACGGGAGGCAGAGGCCGGCGCATGGTCATGCCCGCTGCAGGCCCCGTGATCGTGACCGTGGTCATGGGCATGGGCATGGCCGTGAGCATGGCCATGCCCATGGTCATCACCGCACGCTTTGCCGTGCGAATGATCGTGCCCGTGGTCGTGGGCATGCCCATGGTCATGGTGGCCGCCGCAGCCGGCGTGGTCATGCGCGTGGGCCGCATGGCGCGGTGCAGGTGCTGCGGACATTTCGGACGCGGGCAGTGCCTGCACGTCGAAGCCCAGGGACCGGATTTTCTTGGCAATGTCGCGTGCAGTATTTCGGCTACTTGTGCTGCGCGTCAACGTCAGCGTCTCATTTGTAAAATTAACCTGTACATTTGATACGCCATCAATTCGACCAAGCGCTGTTTCAATCTTGCCGACGCAACTGGCGCAATCCATACCTTCGACCCGAAAGCCCAGTTGTTCGTCCTGCGCTCCTGTGCCGTCCAATGTTTCCAAAGACATATCAATCTCCTGGTTCTCTGAGTAATCGCCGTGGCAGGACGCACAAATCAGCGATCGGAATGTTATGCAAACAAATGAACACTTGTTTGTATGTTTATTCAAAAAAAAGAAAGAATCTCTTTCTGGCTGAACCATCCGACCGCTGCTTTATGCAGCTGCCATTAAGTCATTTTTTGTTGCGCAGCATCTGGTAGGTTTCAAATGCGGTGCGGTAGGCATCACTATAGGTATCAGGCGTCTGCTCACCAGCCCAGAATCCAGCCATTCCCGCAACCTGCCAATCTGCCAAATCACTCTTTACTTGAGCACGAGTCAATGCCACCGGAGCCTTGTAAGCCGCACCCAGCTTGAGCTGGAGATAGCTCTCGTAGGCTTGTTGGTAGGCTTGGGTGTGCGAAGCGGTGGTGATTCCGCGCGAGGTGAACGCGTGCATGCCGGAGATTTTCCACAGTTCCAAATCAGCCATCACTTCAGCACGAGTCTTTCCTGCTGAGGGCGCCTGATACATATCACCTTGGGTCAATTGCAAGTAGCGCTGAAAGGCAGCCTGGTATTGAGGGCTGAACGTATCCGGGCCGCTTTCGCCGCGAGACAACGCTTCCAGCCCAGATTGCCTCCAAGCAGCCAGATCCTCTTGGACCTGTTGCCGTGTCATATCTGCGGCGAACGGTTGAGCGTTTACTCCAGCAGCAAAAAGTGCGGAAAGCAGAACAGCAAAGCGAATTTTCTTGGACATGGTCAATACTCCTTGACGTTAAAAATAATGGCGTGGTCCTTACGCCTTTCGGATACCCCGTAGACAAATAATAACACACATGAAGATATGTTCAAGTGTTTATTTTTAGAGTGCTTTTTGCTTGGGGTCTTCTAGGCATTCAGCAAGGCGCGCCGGTGTCTCTCTAGATTGATAGCCAAAAAAAGCCTACCCCTTGAAGGCGTAGGCCGGCGCGCACTCACATGTTCAGTCAATCGTCGTGTCTGTCCTCCGAAATGTGAACCGCCATGTCCTGGAGTACCTGGCTGACGTGCTGGTCGGCAATGCCGTAGAAGATGTGCTTGGCTTGGCGCTCGCCGCGCACGAGGCGCGCGCCGCGCAACAGGCGCAGGTGATGGCTGACCAAGGACTGCGACAGGTCTAGCGAGCCAGCAATGTCGCCCACTGCGACCGATCCGCGCATGCACTGCAACAGGATTTTCAATCGCGATTGGTCGCCCAGCAGGCGGAAGGTCTCTGCCAGAACAGCGACGTCACTTTGCGATAGTGCGAGGACATCAGTGGTCGTGCCGTGGTTAGAGGTCGAACATTGCACAATAGCGGCGCTGGTGGTTTTGCGGGATGTCATGGATTCAAACCCTCCAGTGAACTGCGAACCGTCTAGCACGGCCTCAATGCTTGTGACCGGGAGCGGAGTGGTCATGGTCATGATTGTGCTCACTGTGGTCGTGGCCGCTGTGGTCCTGACGGCCTGTCGTGGGTTGCAGGCTGCAGATGTTCTCGTCAGCCTCCGAGTTCCAGTCGATTCCGACTGTGGCGTGTTCGATGCTGAACTGCTCTCGCAGCACCGCCTCGACGCGCTTGACCACAGCTCGCGCCTCCTCGTCCACGTTGGGTCGAACGTGTAGCGTGGCCATCGTGCGACCGGAAGTGAGTTGCCACACGTGAACATGGCTGACAGCCGCCAGGCCGGGCACAGTGCTCATCAGGCCTTGTTCCACCTTTTCCGGCGAAGCGTCCTCTGGCGCACCCTCCAACAGGATATGGATCGACTTGGCCAGGAGCTTCCAGGCGCTGCGCAGAATCAACGCCGCTACTAGAACCGACAGGATGGGGTCGATCGGAGTCCAGCCGGTGAAGTAGATGACGATCGCTGCAACGATGGCGCCGACAGAGCCGAGCAGGTCACCCATCACGTGGAGGATGGCACCTTTCACATTGACGTGATCGGTTTCGCCGCGGGTCATGATCCACAGCACGAGGACGTTGATCAGTAAGCCGAGCACGGCGACGATCATCATCGGGCCGGCGAGGATGACGGGCGGCGCCTGCAGCCGCTCCCACGCCTCGTAGGCGATCCATGCGACGATCGCGAACAGGGTCACGGCGTTCAGGAAGCCGGCGATGACCTCGAAGCGCAGGTAACCGAATGTGCGTTTGCTGTCGGCTGCGCGGCGACCGAATCGGAAGGCAGCGTAAGCCAGGGCAAGTGCCACGGCGTCGGTCAGCATGTGGCCAGCATCGGCAAGTAGGGCTAGCGAGCCCGACAGCACGCCGCCGACAGCTTCCACGAGCATGAAGCCGAAGATCAGGAAGAAGGAAACCAGAACCTTGCGCTCGTTGGCGCTCGTCACTGTGGGGGTGTGGTCGTGATCATGGTCGTGACCATGGTCATGTGCATTGGATTGGGACATGGGCGCCTCTGCTGGTTGAGTGTTTGACTATGGCGAAATATAACACATGAATATGTGTTCATGTGATATATTTTCGCTCACCCTTCTCAGCCTCCGAAGCCATGCGTTGTGATGCCGCAACGAGAAAATGTGCCTATCCTTTCGGCCAGATACGGTGCAGGTCATCCAGAATCAGCTGGTGATGGTGCCTGCCTTGGTCTGCGTGTGTGCGTAAATGAGGGTGATCCGGCGGCAAGCTGGGGTGGTCATGCGCCACGTCAGAAGGGTCGCTGGCCGGCCACAGCCAGAGCGTCAGCGCCACGCCGGCCAAGCCGACCAGGGACATGACAATGAAGGTCGATGGCAAGCCCATGACCGCGCCGAAGCGGCCGGCAAGTGGGTAGCAGATGAGCCAACAGGCGTGCGACAGCGCGAAGTGTGCCGCGAAGATCGCAGGACGGTCCTCGGCATGGGCCGAGCGGCGCAGAAGACGGCCGGATGGCGTTTGCGCCACGCTGTAGCCAAAGCCGATGATCAACCACAGCGGCAGCAACAATGCATAGCTCGGCAGCAGTGCGCCGATCCCCGTGCCCACGACCAGTACGGTAGCGCCGGTGAGCATCGCGGTTCGGTCGGCCACCTTTTCCAGTAAGGATGGCAGAACGAAGGCTGCCACCATCGAACCGCCTCCGAATGCCGCCAGTGCCGACGCCACTTCGACCTCGCCTAGGCCAAAGCGCGCCTTCACGAGAACCACCGTGTTCACGATCACCATGGCGCCCGCCGCCGAGACGGCCAAGCTGATCGCCAGCAGGCCCCGCAGGCGTGGCGTAGCGAGATAGATGCGTGTGCCGCGGGTCGTGCGATCCCAAATGCCGCGGCGCGGTCCGGGAATAGTTGTGGGCAACCGCACGCTGACCACGAGCGCGGCTGAAACGAGGAAACCGAGCACTGTTCCCGCGAACAGGTTGTGAAAGCTGATGACGGTCAGCAGCGCAGCAGCCAGCATCGGGGAAATCAGGCTTTCCAGGTCATAGGCCAGCCGGGACAGCGACAGCGCCTTCGTGTAGTCCTCTTCATCGGGAAGGATGTCCGGGATAGTGGCTTGGAAAGTCGGCGTGAAGCCGGCGGATGCCGCTTGCAGGACAAAGATCAGCAGATAGATCTGCCAGACCTCGGTGACAAAGGGCAAACAGATCGCGACAACCGCTCGTACCAGGTCCAGCGCTACGAGCAATGACCGTCGCGGGAACTGGTCGGCGAAGGCCTGTGCGACTGGAGCGACTCCCACATAGGCCAGCATCTTGATAGCCAGCGCCGACCCGAGCACCGCACCTGCATCGGCCCCGGCCAGCTCGTAGGCAAGTAGGCCGAGCGCTACCGTCATCAGGCCTGTGCCGACGAGTGCGATCACCTGCGCGGTGAACAGGTGGCGGTAGGTGCGGTTCTTTAGGACGGAGAGCATCGAGAGACCTCAGAGCAGTCTGGTTAGCGCCTTCATTTCGGCTAGAACGGAGTCCTCATCATGAGATAGGCAGTGGTCGATGTGGTCATGGATCAGGACGCGCTTGGCCGCTGTGACGGCGCTCTCCACCGCAGCGAGCTGGCGAGCGATGTCCAGGCAGGTTTCTTCTCCTTCGATCATCCCGATGACGTGTCGCAGATGACCCTCGGCGCGCTTGAGCCGTTTCACGAGATCTGGGTGGCTGGTGTGCTTGTGCATCTCTTTCATGCAGCAATCATATCCCCCCCCGGGGGATATGCTCAAGGAGTCTGCATAGCTGTTTGCGCAGTGGATTAGCCCCACCTCGCCTCTCGATGTCTTGCGCCCGACGCCCTCTCTAAGGCGATTGGTGCTCAAAGGATGTAAGGTTTTCTTTCCCATTCATATGAATAGATATACAATTGTTCATATCTAAGCCAGTGAACAGTGGCTTTTCAACGACAAGCACTTGCTCGGAAAGAGAACACCCAGCCGGGGGTAAGTACTGATGCAACACCGATGGAGAATTGAATGCTTCGCAAAGACATACGCAAGGGATGGATATGGGCGGTATCCACGCTTTGGGCCGGCACCGTGCTAGCCCAGCCAGTAGCCGCCCCTCACGTCCCATCCAGACCAGACAGCCACATGGTCGCCCAATTGTGGGAGTCAGCTTGGCAGCGGCAGCCAGAAGCCGCTGGAGAAGGCGCCTGGCAGCAGGCCGCCCAAGCACGCCAAGAGACGGCCGGCAGTTGGGTGGCAGGTCCGATGGCGCTGGAAGCCTCCACCAAAACTGATCGGTTCAACAACCGCAACGGACAGCGCGAATATGAAGTCGGGGTGGCTATTCCCCTTTGGATGCCTGGTGAGCGCGCCTCGTCGGCACGCTGGGCGGACGCGGAAAGCCTCGCGCTATCCAGCCGGATGCTGGCCGCCAAGCTACGCACGGCCGGACAGGTTCGCCAGGCATGGTGGGCATGGCAGCGTGCCCAGGCCGAATTGGTGGCGGCGCAGGATCGCACCCGCAGCGCGGACGAGTTGGCGCAAGATGTGGCTCGCCGGGTTCGCGCGGGCGACCTGGCGCAAGCCGACAGAAACCAGGCCGATGGCGCCTTGGCGTCGGCTCGTAGTGCCCTGGCCATTGCTCAGGCCGAAGAAATCACGCAGCGCGAGGCGTTGTTGGCACTGACCGGCATCGAGAGTATCCCGTCGCAGGCCGATTCCGCGCAGCCGGAGCAGTCAGGTGTCCGAGTTCAACCGGCATCGGCACAGCCGTCCGGCGCGTTGTTGGGTAACCACCCTGCGCTGCTGGAACTGCAGCACAAGGCGCTGGCGGCCCGCCGCTCTGCGGAACTGGTGTCCCATCAGAAGTACGCCAACCCCGAACTGACCCTGGCGACCACGCGGGATCGGGGCGGCTACGGCGAACGCTACAACCAGACGATCACGGTGGGTGTGCGCATTCCCTTCGGTACGGGTAGCCGTCATACCGAGCAATTGTCCAGCGCCAATGCGCAGGCACTGGAGGCTGAGTCGGCACTCGCGGCCCAGCGCACCCGGCTACTCTCGGAAATTCGAACTGCCCAATCGCGCGAACTGGCAACCAGCACCCAGATGCAGGCCGCTTCGGAGCGCCAGCGACTAGCCCAACAAACGCGCACCTTCTACCAAAAGTCGTTCGCGATGGGCGAGACGGACATGCCGACACGCCTTCGCATCGAGCAGGAGGCCACCGAGGCCGAGCGCGCGGCGCTGCTCGCCAAGGTGGAGCATGCCGCGGCCATCTCGTCCCTGTTGCAGGCACAAGGCACGCTGCCGCAGCCGACCGAGACTTTCACTGACATCTCCGGCACGCGCTGATCGGCGCGCGCTCAACCATCCTGGAACCTTAGAAATGTCGCAATCCTCTTTCTGGCGTGCAGCTGCCTTGTCCAGCCTCCTGCTTGGCAGTAGCGCAACGTGGGCCGGCGACGGCCATGACCATGGCGAAGCCGCTCCTGCCCCCGCAGCGGCCGCGCTTCCGCGCTTTGCCGCAGTTTCCGATGACTTCGAACTGGTGGGTGTGCTGAACGGCCAGCGTCTCACACTCTACCTCGACCATGCTGCCGACAACCGGCCGGTGACCGATGGCGAGCTGACCCTCGAGCTGGGTGGTCAACAGGTAAAGGTCAGCTCACACGGGGTTGGAGAGTTCGAGGCCGATCTGACTGAGCCGCTATCCGATGGCGAGACCTCAATCATGGCCACTATTACTGCGCAGGGCCAATCGGACCTGTTGACGGGCGTTCTCGATGTTCATAGCGAAGACGCCGAACACGAGCATGCCGTCGCATCCGGCCGTGTGGTCGTACTAGGTGGCGGTGCCGCAGTCCTCGGCGTCGGTGTCCTAGCGTGGGCGCTGCGCAGACGTACACGCACCAACGGTGCACTGCGAGGTGCAGCATGAAGCGCAACTTCCGTTTCCTAATGACGACGGCCATGGCGGCTGCATTGGCTCTGGCTGCTCCCGCGTTCGCTCACGACGGCCATGACCACGGCGACGAAGCGCCGGCTGCGTCTTCCAATGGCCCCCAGCGCCAGCCTGATGGCAGCGTGTTTCTTCCGAAACCGTCGCAACGTCAGATCGGTGTACGCACCCAGCTGATCAAGCAGGAGCCCTTGGCCCGCAGCCATGAACTGGCTGGCAAAGTAATCATGGACCCGACGACAGGCGGCAAGGTCCAGGCAATGGTAATGGGCCGGCTGGTGCCCGGGCCGGATGGTCTGCCGCAGATCGGCCAATCCGTGCGCAAGGGCCAGGTGCTGGCTTACATCGAACCGGCCAGCGGTGTGCTGGAGCGCTCAGGCCAGATGGCCCAGGTTGCCGAGCTGCGTGCGGGCCAAGCGCTCGCGCAGAAGCGCTTGGCCCGGCTGCGCGAGCTGTCGGAGACCGTGCCCCGCAAGGAGATCGAAGCAGCCGAAAGCGAAGTGAACAGCCTGACCGAACGCGCCCGCGCCTTGAGCGGGGGCCTCGCCGGCAGGGACGTACTGAAGGCCCCAGTCAGCGGCGTCATCGCATCCAGCCCCGCAGTTGCCGGGCAGGTCGTGGATGCGCGCGAACTGGTGTTTGAGGTGGTCGATCCGACCCAACTGCGCATCGAGGCGCTTGCCTACGATCCGGCAATGGCACAGAACCTGGCCGGTGCTGCACTCGCAGTAGGCGGTCAGAAGGTGCCGCTGAGCTTCGTCGGTGCCGCCAGCAGCCTGCGCGAGCAGGCCCTGCCCATGCTGTTCAAGGGCACCAGCGAAAGCCTCTCGCGCTTGGCGGTCGGTATGCCGGTGGTGGTCTTCGTGCAAGAGGCGACGACGGTACCTGGCTACCGCGTGCCTTCCGGTGCGCTGATGAAGAACCCTGCCAACCAGAACATCGTCTGGGTCAAAGACCAGGCCGAGCGCTTCGAGCCGCGTGTCGTGAACATCACTCCTTTGGATGGTGCATCCATCGCTGTCACTTCGGGCCTGGCGGACGGCGACCGCGTGGTTGTCGAGGGCGCGTCCCTGATCAATCAAGTTCGTTGAGGGGCACCATTCCATGTTCAAGTGGCTTCTCGAAAATAGCTTACGAAACCGGCTCCTGGTCATCATCGGGGCGCTGGTGCTGATGGCGTATGGCGCGTTCACCCTGACGCGCACGCCGGTAGATGTCTTTCCCGATCTCAACAAGCCGACCGTCACTCTCATGACGGAGGCTGGCGGCATGGCTGCCGAAGAAGTCGAGCAACTCATCACGTTCCCGCTCGAAACGGCCATGAACGGCCTGCCCAGCGTCGAAAGCGTGCGCTCGGTCTCCAGCGCCGGGCTTTCCTTCATCTACGTGACATTTGACTGGAAGACCGACATCTTCCGGGCGCGCCAGATGGTCTCCGAACGCCTGACGTCCATGGAGGAAGGGCTAGCCCCGGGCGTGACGCCCACTATGGGGCCAATCAGCTCAGTGATGGGCGAGATCATGCAGATTGCAATCCCCATCGGTGCCAAGCCCTCAGGGCAGAAGAACGCAGCCCCGCCGCTGTCGGCCATGGACACTCGCGAGTACGCGGACTGGGTGCTACGCCCCCGGCTGATGGCCATACCTGGTGTTGCCCAAGTCATCCCGATCGGAGGCGAGGTCCGTCAGTTCCAGGTCCAGCCCAACACCACGCGAATGTCAGAGCTGGGCGTGACTGCGTCCGATCTGGATGCGGCTCTCAAGGGCTTCTCCGCGAACACTTCCGGCGGCTTCCTGGAGATCAATGGCCGCGAGTACCTGATCCGCAACCTGGGCCGCACGTCCCGACTCGACGACCTGCGTAACCTGCCTCTCGCGGTGCGTGCGGGCCAACCCATCCTGCTCCACCAGGTCGCCGATGTTCAGTTTGCGCCAGCCATCAAGCGCGGCGATGCGGGCTTCGAGGGCCTGCCAGCCGTGATCCTGGGCATCCAAAAGCAGCCCACGGCCGATACGATTGCACTGACCCGCTCGATCGAGTCAGCGTTGGCGGACATGAAGGGCTCACTGCCGGCTGGCATGGCCGAGCCACAGGTGACCTTCCGACAAGCCAACTTCATCGAGGCGTCCATCAGCACGCTGCAAGGCAAGCTCATCGGCGCATCGGTCTTCGTGGCGGTGATCCTGTTCTTCTTCCTGGGCACTTTGCGCCCCCTGGTGATCGCGTTGACCGCGATTCCTGCCTCGATCTTCGTGACCGGGCTGGTGTTCCACTATTTCGGCCTATCAATCAACACCATGACGCTCGGTGGGCTGGCGATCGCCATCGGCGGTCTCGTGGACGATGCTGTGGTCGATGTGGAGAACATCATGCGGCGGCTCAAGGAGGACCGCACCCGCCACCCTGAGAACCGGCTGACGCCCCTGGTCATCGTTGCCAGGGCCTCGATGGAGGTTCGCTCGGCGATTCTCTACGCCACGATGATCATTGTGCTGGTGTTCCTGCCCCTGTTCGCGCTGCCGGGGATGGAGGGGCGCTTGTTCGTGCCGCTGGGCATCGCCTTCATCGTCTCCACGCTGGCCTCGCTGCTGGTCTCTGTGACGGTCACTCCGGTGCTTTCGTACTACCTGCTGCCCAAGATGAGGACGCTGGACCATGGCGACACTCGGCTTCTAGCCTGGTTGAAGACGCGCTATCAGGGCGGCCTGCAGCGGGTCTTGCAGCGGCCGCGTGCCGCCCTTGGCATGGCCGCTGTGGCTGTCACACTGGCTGTCGCCGCGGTGCCATTCTTCCCGACCACGTTCCTGCCCCCGTTCAATGAAGGAACGTTGCTGGTGGGCCTGCGCCTGAATCCCGGTGTGACGCTGGCCGAATCTTCGGCGCTTGCCCAGCAAGCCGAGCTGCTGGTCGCGCAGGTGCCAGAGGTGCAGCACGTGGGCCGGCGCAGCGGACGGGCCGAGCTGGACGAGCATGCCGAAGGCGTGCATGTCAGCGAGCTGGACGTGGGCCTGCTGCCCGCCTCGGAGCTAAAGCGCTCCATGGAGGAGATCACCGCCGACATCCGTTCGCGTCTGGCTCACTTGCCCGGCTCCATCGGCATTGGCCAGCCGATCTCGCACCGCATCGACCACATGTTGTCGGGGGTGCGCTCGCAGATCGCCATCAAGGTGTTCGGCGAGGACCTGGACGTCCTGCGCGGGCAGGCGGATCTGCTGCGCGCCAAGCTGGCCGGAATTCCGGGGCTTGCTGACCTGGAGATCGAAAAGCAGGTCCTAGCGCCGCAGATCAAAATCCGCGTGGATTATGCGGCGGCGGGACGCTACGGCGTGGCCGCACCGCAAATTCTGTCCACGCTGCAAAGCCTGGTCGAAGGCGAAAAGATCACCGAGGTCATCGAGGGCAACCGCCGCTTCGCGCTGGTGGTTCGCCTGCCCGAGCAGGCGCGGTCGATTGAGGGCTTGAGCCGCATCCTCATCGACACGCCCATGGGTCGGGTCCCGTTGTCGCGCCTTGCCACCATCGAAGACAGCGACGGCCCCAACCAGGTCAGCCGCGACGATGGCCGTCGACGCATAGTTTTGTCGGCCAACGCTCAGGGACGGCCGCTGTCCGAAGTAGTGGCCGACATACGCAGCGTCGTCCAAGAAGTGCGCTTGCCCGAAGGCTACTTCATCACGCTGGGCGGCCAGTTCCAGGCACAAGAGGAAGCCTCGCGACTGGTGGGCCTGCTGTCCATCGTCTCCCTGACGCTCATGTTCGTGGTGTTGTACACGCGCTACAAGTCGGTCGTCCTATCAGCGCTCATCATGGTGAACATTCCATTGGCCCTGGTCGGCGCCGTGTTGGGGCTGTGGCTGTCTGGCCAGCCGTTGTCCGTGGCCGCCCTGGTCGGCTTCATCACGCTCGCGGGTATTTCTGTGCGCAACGGCATCCTGAAGGTGAGCCACTACCTCAACCTCATGCGCATGGAGGGCGAGGACTTCGACCAGAAGATGATCGTGCGTGGCTCGCTCGAACGGCTTTCCCCGGTTCTGATGACCGCGCTGGTCACGGCCTTCGCGCTGGCCCCGCTGCTGTTCGAGGCGTCCCGACCCGGTACTGAGATCCTGCACCCCGTCGCGGTGGTGATCTTCTCGGGGCTGGTCAGCTCCACGCTGCTAGACACCTTCCTTACACCCGCCATGTTCTGGCTGTTCGGCCGCAAGCCTGCCGAACGCCTGCTGGACGACCGCGACGCGGAGGCATTCTGATGCAACGCCTTCTGTCACCCGATTTCAACCACCGTAACCCTATAGGAGCTTTCATGTCTGTTCGATTTCGTTCCCTCACGGCCGGCACCGCCCTCGCCCTGGCATCCGTCACCGCCTTCGCCGCAGGCGACCATGACCACGCGCATGACCACAAGCCGCTGCATGGTGGCGTCGTGACCGAAGTCCGGGACGTGGACTACGAGTTGGTCGTTCAGCCCGCAGCAGCGCAACTCTACCTGCGCGACCACGGCAAGCAGGTCAATGTAAGCAACACCAAAGCCAAGCTCACACTGTTGACCGGCTCACAAAAGCAGGAGGTGCAACTCACGCCTGCCGCGGACGGAAGCCGCCTCGAAGGCAGCGGGACCTTCGCCGCAGCCAAGGGCACGAAGGCCGTCGTCCAAGTCGAACGTGGGGGCAATACCGCGAGCGCCCGGTTCGTTCTGCCGTAGTGTTCAACGTGATCGTCAGGGAACGAGCTGTAATCTGGCGACCACCTGACAAAAGGCGCGACATAGGCGCTCACTATTTCCTCAAAAACTTTGGAGATGTAAATCATGGAAATGCATTTCGACGTCATTGTTATCGGTGCCGGCCCAGGCGGATACATCGCGGCCATTCGCGCTGCCCAATTAGGCATGAAGGTCGCTTGTGTAGATGCCTGGAAGAACAAGGACGGAAAGCCAGCACCTGGCGGCACCTGCAACAACATCGGTTGTATCCCTTCGAAAGCGCTACTGCAGTCGTCAGAGAACTTTGAACAAGCCAAGCACCACTTTGGCACGCACGGCATCTCCACGGGTGATCTGCGCATGGATGTGACCACGATGTTGGAACGTAAGAATCAGGTCGTGAAGTCCAGCAACGAAGGCATCCTTTATCTGTTCCGCAAAAACAAGGTCCAGTTTTTCAACGGCCTGGCGTCTTTCACCAGGACTGTCGATGGTGGCTTCGAGGTGAGCGTCGCCGCCGATGAGGCTGTTACCTTGGTGGGCAAGCAGATCATCGTTGCCACAGGCTCCAACGTGCGGCCACTCCCCAACCTACCGTTCGATGAGCGGGTCGTGCTCTCCAACGACGGCGCGCTGGACATCGCGGCCGTGCCCGATCGGTTGGCCGTCATCGGTGCCGGCGTGATCGGCCTGGAGCTGGGCTCCGTTTGGCGCCGCCTGGGGGCGGATGTCACGATCCTCGAAGGCTTGCCCAGCTTCCTGCCAATCGTCGACCAAGCCATCGCCAAGGAGGCGAAGAAGGCGTTCGACAAGCAAGGCCTGAAGATCGAACTAGGTGCGAAGGTTCGCGAAGTCAATGCAACCGAGGCTGGCGTGACTATTCACTACACCGACAGCCAGGGCCAGACGCAGTCCTTGCAGGCAGACAAAGTGATCGTGGCTATCGGCCGTGTGCCCAACACCGAAGGCCTGAATCCGGCCGCCGTGGGACTCCAACTGGATGAGCGCGGCGCCGTGCTGGTGGACGATGAATGCCGCACCAGTGTGCCCGGCATCTGGGCCATCGGTGACGTGGTGCGTGGCCCGATGTTGGCGCACAAGGCGGAAGAGGAAGGTGTCGCAGTGGCCGAGCGCATTGCCGGCCAGCACGGTCACGTCGATTTCAATACGATCCCCAACGTCATCTACACCAGCCCAGAGATTGCCTGGGTAGGCCGCACCGAGCAGCAGCTCAAAGAGCAGGGCACCGCCTATCGAATCGGTTCCTTCCCGTTCATGGCCAATGGCCGCGCGCGTGCGCTGGGCGACACGCCGGGCCTCGTCAAGGTGATCGCCGATCCTGCCACTGATGAGATACTCGGCGTGCATGTGGTCGGCCCGCAGGCCAGTGAACTGGTGGCCGAGGCCGTGATCGCCATGGCGTTCAAGGCCAGCAGCGAAGACATCGCCCGCATCTGCTTTGCCCATCCGACCCTCTCCGAGACGTTCAAAGAGGCCTCGCTGGCCGTGGACAAGCGCGCGCTCAACTTCTGATTGATCGGAAGCGGCATCCAAACCACCTCACCGAACGCAGCTGCGGGCGGTGGGGCGCATATCGCCATGGAACGTAGGCCACGCCGCAACGGCATGCTATGCCCAACAGTTACTCGTCGTTGTGGTCTTCCGCGATGTGGGTGGCCATATCCAGCAGCACCTGGTTCACGTGCTTGTCCGCCACCTCATAGAAGATCTGTTTGGCTTGGCGCACGCCCTTGACCAGGCGAGCACCGCGCAGCAGCCGCAGGTGGTGGCTCACCAGCGACTGCGAGAGTTCGAGGGTTTCAGCGATGTCCCCGACCGAGGAAGAGCCTTTCATGCAGCACAGCATGATTCTCAGCCGGGACGGGTCACCCAGGAGGCGGAATGTCTCAGCCAAGATGGTCACGTCATTCTGTGACAGCGATTCCAAATCGGCGCTGGGACCCTTCGGTGGGGTACTGAATGGCTTACTTGTATTCATTTTTAAAATATTTCCTAACCTCGAATGGCTGTTTTCGCCCTTCAGAATTAACAAGGCAGCGGCCGCTTAGGCGCGCGCAGCAAAGAACCAGTGCGAGCCTGGCAGGCAAGGCCTCCGTTCCCCGTGCACCGGGTCATTTCTGAAACCTGACAGCATCCGAAAAAGCGCTTGACCTTCCCACGATGGTAAACCCTAAGCTCCCTCCATGTCGAATTTCAACTATGGGAAGCACACCATGAGCATGGCAACAACGAGTAGTGCTGGCGCCCAAGCAGCGGCAATCAGCCTGCCCATCGAGGGCATGACCTGCGCAAGCTGTGTCGGCCGAGTCGAGGCCGCCCTTGCCAAGGTCGAGGGCGTGGCAAGCGTGTCTGTCAATCTCGCCACCGAGCGAGCGGACATTCGCCTGAACCGTCCTGTCGATCGCATGGCGCTGATCCAGGCAATCGAGAAGGTAGGGTACGACGTGCCTCAGGGCACCATTGAGCTGGCGATCGGAGGCATGACCTGCGCTTCGTGCGTGGGCCGCGTCGAGAAGGCGCTCAAGGCGGTACCGGGCGTCACTGAGGCTGTGGTCAACCTGGCGACCGAGCGCGCTACCGTACGCGGTGTGGCGTCCGTGCAGGATCTGATCGCTGCTGTCGATAAGGTCGGCTACGAGGCAAGCCCGGTCGATACTGGCATGCAGGCCGACGAGGAAGCCGCCGAGAAGAAGGATGCCGAGCGCGCCGAACTCAAGCGCGACCTGACCCTGGCCGCCGTGCTGGCGCTGCCTGTGTTCGTGCTTGAGATGGGTTCGCACATGATTCCTGGCATGCACGAGTGGGTGGCTTCCACCATCGGCATCCAGCAGAGCTGGTATCTGCAGTTCGTGCTGACCCTGCTGGTGCTCGCCATTCCGGGCTGGCGCTTCTACGAGAAGGGCTTTCCGGCGCTGTTCCGCCTGGGGCCCGACATGAACTCGCTGGTCGCGGTCGGCACGGCCGCGGCCTTCGGCTATTCAATGGTCGCCACCTTCGCGCCCAGCCTGCTGCCGGCCGGCACGGTGAACGTCTATTACGAGGCGGCCGCGGTCATCGTGGCGCTGATCCTGCTGGGCCGGTTTCTTGAGGCACGGGCCAAGGGCCGCACCTCCGAGGCCATCAAGCGCCTAGTCGGCCTGCAGGCCAAGGAGGCGCATGTGCTGCGCGACGGCCGCATCGTGGACATCCCGATCAACGACGTGGCGCAGGGCGACATCGTGGAAGTGCGCCCCGGCGAGCGTGTGCCGGTCGATGGGGAGGTGACCGAGGGCCGCAGTTTCGTGGACGAGTCGATGATCACCGGCGAGCCGATTCCCGTCGAAAAGGCGGAAGGCAGCACCGTGGTCGGCGGCACCGTCAACCAGAAGGGTGCGCTGACGCTGCGCGCGACCGCCGTGGGCGGCCAGACCATGCTGGCGCAGATCATCCGCATGGTCGAGCAGGCGCAAGGTTCCAAGCTGCCAATCCAGGCCGTGGTGGACAAGGTGACGCTGTGGTTCGTGCCCGCCGTCATGCTGGCCGCCGTGCTGACCTTCCTGGTTTGGCTGGTGTTCGGCCCGTCGCCCGCGCTGTCCTTCGCGCTGGTCAATGCCGTGGCGGTGCTGATCATTGCCTGCCCGTGTGCCATGGGCCTGGCGACGCCGACCTCCATCATGGTCGGCACGGGCCGAGGCGCCGAGATGGGCGTGCTGTTCCGCAAGGGTGAAGCCCTGCAACTGCTCAAGGACGCCAAGGTGGTGGCTGTGGACAAGACTGGCACGCTGACCGAGGGTCGCCCGGTCCTGACCGACCTGGAGATTGCCGACGGGTTTGACCGCAACCAGGTGCTGGCGAAGGTCGCCGCTGTCGAATCGCGCTCGGAGCATCCGATCGCACGCGCCATCGTCGAGTCAGCCGTGGAAGGTGGCATCGCGCTGCCGACGATGACAGACTTCGATTCGGTCACGGGCATGGGCGTGCGCGCCACCGTGGACGGCGCGCGTATCGAGGTCGGTGCCGATCGCTTCATGCGTGAACTGGGGTTGGATGTGGGCGGCTTCGCTCGCACGGCGGAGCGCCTGGGTAACGAAGGCAAGTCGCCGCTGTACGCCGCGATCGACGGCCGGCTGGCCGCTATCATCGCCGTCGCCGATCCGATCAAGTCCAGCACGCCCGCGGCCATTGCCGCGCTGCACCAGCTCGGCCTGAAGGTGGCGATGATCACCGGCGACAACGCGCGTACCGCGCAGGCCATTGCCAAGCAACTGGGCATCGACGAGGTGGTGGCCGAAGTGCTGCCAGAGGGCAAGGTCGAAGCCGTGCGCCGGTTGAAGGCCAGCCACGGCCAGATCGCCTACGTGGGCGACGGCATTAACGACGCCCCAGCGCTGGCCGAGGCAGACGTGGGCTTGGCGATAGGCACCGGCACTGACGTGGCCGTTGAATCGGCGGATGTGGTACTGATGTCGGGCAACCTGCAGGGCGTGCCCAATGCCATCGCGCTGTCCAAGGCGACCATCGGCAACATCCGCCAGAACCTGTTCTGGGCATTTGGCTACAACACGGCCCTGATCCCGGTGGCCGCGGGCGTGCTGTACCCCGCCTATGGCGTCCTGTTGTCGCCGATCTTCGCGGCCGGCGCAATGGCACTGTCCAGCGTGTTCGTGCTCGGCAACGCGCTGCGTCTTCGCCGCTTCCAGCCGCCGCTGGCGGCCGACACCGCTCAATGAGAAAGGAGGAACATGATGAACATCGGTGAAGCATCCAAGGCCTCGAAGGTCTCGGCCAAGATGATCCGCTACTACGAGCAAATCGGCCTGATCCCTCCGGCTGACCGCACCGACTCGGGCTACCGCGCCTATACCCTGGACGATGTCCATCGGCTGCATTTCATCCGGCGTGCTCGCGACCTTGGCTTCTCGGTGGCTGAGATTACGGATCTGCTAGGACTTTGGAATGACAAAGCGCGTCAGAGTGCCGACGTAAAACGCTTAGCCCAGCAGCATATTGACGAGTTGGACCGGCGTATCGAGAGCATGCTGGAGATGGCTGACACCCTCAAGGCGCTAATCCAGTGTTGCGCCGGTGACGAACGGCCCGACTGCCCGATTCTTCACACGCTTGAGCAGCCCGATACTAGCGATGACAAACCTGAGCCGCGCACCGGTGCTGTGCCGCGTCGCGCGCGAACCAACACATCGGCAAAAAAGCCGCGTTCACATTGATCGGCTAGGAGAGACATGCCTAAGATCACCGTCTTGCCCCATTCTGAACTGGCGCCCGAGGGAGTCGAGCTAAACGTGCCAACCGGTATCTCGATCTGCGAGGCTCTGCTGGACAACGGCATCGAGATCGAGCATGCCTGCGACATGAGCTGTGCATGCACGACCTGTCACTGCATCGTGCGCAAGGGGTTCGATTCGCTAAACGAAGTCGAGGAGTGCGAGGACGATCTGCTCGACAAAGCCTGGGGACTGGAGGCGCAGTCGCGCCTGAGCTGCCAGGCCATTGTTGCGACCGAAGACCTGATCGTCGAGATCCCCAAGTACACGATCAACCACGCCAAGGAGAACCACTAGGGCCGGGTATGCGGTCGCAGGAGCAGGAATGTGCTGGTGAACGCCGAGTGGAGGCTGTACCACCTGATGACCTACTGAGATCCAGATGCTTACACACCGTTGCGCTACTGCTTGTTAGGCTAAAGAGGTCGCCAAAGTCTTTCGATGACGGTCAGTGCTACGGCCAGTCCCTCGAAAGTCATACAGGAGAAGTCCAGCATGTCTGCGCCCAAACACGCCACGCTATATCGGATGGTCATGCCCGGCCATACCTGCCCCTATGGGCTGAAGTCGCTCGATCTGCTCGAACGCAAGGGCTACAAGGTTGAAGACAAGCATCTGGCGAGCCGGGAGCAGACGGATGCATTCAAGAAGGAATATAGCGTTGAGACTACGCCGCAAGCCTTCATCGACGAGCAGCGCGTGGGCGGCTACGACGACCTGCGAAAATTCTTCGGTATGTCCGTGAAGGACAAAAACGCTGTGACCTACACCCCAGTAATCGCACTGTTCGCCATGGCTGCTGCGATGGCGCTAGCGACGGGCTGGGCGGCCTCCGGCCAGTTCTGGGGCATGCAGGTGGCGGAATGGTTCGTGGCCTTTGCCATGTGTCTCTTGGCTCTGCAGAAGCTCAAGGACGTGGACGGCTTCACGACGATGTTCCTCAATTACGACCTGCTCGCCAAGCGCTGGGTTCGGTATGCCTACTTCTACCCGTTTGCGGAGGCCACCGCGGGAGTTCTGATGGTCGCGGGCGTGGGGATGTGGGTGTCGATTCCGTTGGCGCTGTTCATCGGGACCGTCGGGGCCGTGTCGGTTTTCAAGGCGGTCTATGTCGATCGCCGGGAACTCAAGTGCGCCTGTGTGGGCGGGGACAGCAACGTGCCGCTGGGCTTCGTGTCCCTGACCGAGAACCTGATGATGGTGGCGATGGCCCTGTGGATGTGGGCCAAGGTCGCCTACCTTGGGATGCACTGAGCGCCGCGCCAGGTACGGCGCAGCGCACGTGCTCGCATCGGCCGTCCTGTGTGCAGGCCGGCCACGACGCGGTGTTACTGCGCGCGCGGCGGGAAGCCAGCTTCGCTCAGGGCCGCGGCGATCTGCTCTTGCGAGGCCGAGGTCTGGACCTCGACACGGCGGGTCGGCGGGTCCGTGACGATCTTGGCGTTGGGGTCGATCGTTTGGATCGTTTTCGTAACGGTGCGGGCGCAGCCGCCGCAGGTCATGTCTTCGAGATGGAATTGCATGGAAAACTCCTTTCGGGTTGGGGTGTTTGAAGTCTGGTCCTTGCCACGGTTGGAAGGTCAAGCGCTATTTGCATCCCCGCTACACCAATCGGCCGAATGCTCATAGGGCAAGGCCGTGGTGCTCTTTACCCGATCCAGCACGAAGCTTGTCTTGCAGTCCTGCACGCTGGGGTGCTTGAGCAGCGTGTCGAGCACGAAGCGAGAGTAGTGAGCCATGTTCCTGACGACCACCCGCAGCAGATAGTCCATGTCGCCGGTCAGCGCATGGCATTCCACGACCTCCGGCCATTTCTGGACCGACGCGCGGAACACGTCCATGGGATTGCGCTTGTGCGAGTCGGAGTGCTTTTCGAGACGCACGTTCAGGTAGGCCGTGAGCGTGAGGCCGATCTTCTCCGAGCCGCTGCTCGGCCCGGTGTTCTTCGAGTTCATCGAGCGCAAGGGCAACTACCGCGAGGGCTTCGGCGAAGGTAACTTCGGTGCCTTGTTCGAGTCGATGGAGCGCGACCAGATCAACCGCGGCGCGCTGGAAATCAACCCAGCCTGATTCGGGCTTTCCCCCTGAAGGCATAGCACCTTCCGCATCTCGCGAGCCCCGGTGGGGCTCGCACTATTTTGGCAAGCGGCCTCCACGATGCCCATTGGCCCTCGTGCAGCTTGCACCATTCATCTCCTCACAATCGAACATCACCACGGCACGGTGCAGGCTTCTTTGACTAATATATGAACACATGTATAATTGTTTATTCAATATTTGGCCTCAGCTCGACTGGTGCTACAGCAGGCGTGCATCTCGTCCCCCGAATCAACATGGATCATGGAAGGACAAGACTATGGAACTTCGTCACTTGCGCTGCTTCATTGCGGTTGCTGAGGAACTCCATTTCGCCCGCGCTGCCGAGCGGCTGCACATCGAGCAGTCTCCACTGTCACGGGCCATCAAGGAACTGGAAGAAGAACTGGGCGTGATGCTGTTTGCCCGCACCACGCGCAGCACTCGGCTGACCCGTGCGGGCGAGCTGTTTCTGGAGCACGTGCGCCGCGTGCTCTCCGCCTTGGAGCAGGCACGCGATAGCGTGAAAGCGGCAGCAAACGGTTTTCATGGCCAGTTGCGCGTGGCATTGTCCGACGGCATCACGCCGTCGCGCCTTTCTGCGTTGCTCGTACTTTGCCGCCAGGAAGAACCCGAGGTCGAAATCCGGTTCTTCGAGGTGCCCCTATCGCAACAGATCAAGGGGCTGCATAGCGATCTGTATGACGTAGGGTTTGCTCAATCCGACGAAGTGGGCGACGGTATCGTCGCCACGCCCGCATGGAGCGATGCGCTGATGGTGGCCGTGCCAGCTCGGCATCCGCTTCTGGCCCACAAGCGCATCCCCTTGGATGAGTTGCTTCGCTATCCACTGGTTCTGTGCGATCCACAGGCATGTGAGGGCCATGCCAAGCAAGTTGAACGGGTGTTGCGCCGTGCGGATGTGGAGCCACTGATTGCAGAGAGGGTTTCGTCCACCGACCTGATGATGGCCCTAGTCTCGGCCGGTTTTGCGCTCGGCCTAGCAGGCAGTGCACACATTGCCGCCAGCCGTGAGCCGGGTGTAGTGGCCCGGCCGCTAGCTTCGCGCGTGTCGCCCCTCACGACCTATCTGTTGCGGCTGGACGGAGATCCGTCCGACGAGTTGGCGCGGTTTATTGAGCGCGCACAGGCCATCGAACAGCCGGAAACCCCCAGGCCCATACGAGGCCGTAATCCCGATCACCCGGAGGAACTGACGCCATGAAGAAGATCATCCCATTCTTGCTGGTTGCCGTGTTGACTGCCTGCGGCCAGTCCGATGGGCCACAGAAGTCCGCCGGTTCCGCAGCCAACATCCCGACAGTGGAAGAGCTGGCGGCCAACCCCGAACGGCTCAAGGAACTGCGCCAGCAGTGCAAGACCGACCGCCCCAAGCTGGGCGACGTGTTGTGCAACCGGGTGGCCGAGGCCACGCGCAAGCGGTTCTATGGCGACGGGGAAACGCCCTACACACCGCCGAAGGAGCCGCCTAAGTTTTGATCGTGGCCGCTTCGCCACGAATATTGGATTTCCTGACCGACACGCCGCAACGCGCCTGCGCTTGCGACGTTTTTCGTTGGCTCGCCACCGCGCTAATTCTTTCTTTTTGCTCGATCTTTCTGCTTAAAACGGTCTTTGACCGGCACTGACGCGGCACCGATCCTGACGCCTCCGGCACGTCCTTGTGCCGCTTTTTCCATGAGGAATCGGCGCAGGAGAAATCGGAGGCCAGGTCATGCAAGGGACGAACGTGCTGTTCGGTCAGATCGCCGTGGTATTCGGCATCGTGATCGCCGGAGTGTGGGGTGCCACACAATGGACAGCAGCAGCCCTTGGCTATCAAGTACGCCTTGGCTCGCCCTGGTTCGATCTTCTTGGCACGCCGATCTATCACCCGTGGAAGCTGTTTGAGTGGTGGTTTTCTTACGGCGCCTATACCCCGGAAATCTTCGACACCGGCGGAGCCATCGCTGGCAGCAGTGGCATGGTCGCCGTGGCCGTCGCCATTGCCATGTCGGTCTGGCGCTCGCGGCAGGCACGCCTTGTCACGACCTACGGATCGGCCCGCTGGGCGAACGCGCATGACATTCGCAAGGCGGGCCTCACGCAGCCAGAGGGCGTGTTCCTCGGCCAGCACGACCGCCAGTACCTGCGCCATGAGGGGCCAGAGCATGTCCTGACGTTCGCACCCACGCGCTCGGGCAAGGGCGTCGGCCTGGTGGTGCCGACGCTGCTTTCTTGGCCCGCGTCCGCCGTCATCCACGACATCAAGGGCGAGAACTGGCAGATCACCGCAGGCTGGCGCTCGCGCTTCTCGCATTGCCTGCTGTTCAACCCCACGGATGCGAAGTCGGCGGCCTACAACCCGCTGCTGGAGGTGCGGCGCGGCGCGCATGAAGTGCGCGACGTGCAGAACATCGCGGACATTCTGGTCGATCCCGAAGGCGCGCTGGAGAAGCGCAACCATTGGGAAAAGACCAGCCACGCGCTGCTGGTCGGCGCGATCCTGCATGTGCTCTACGCGGGCGAAGACAAGACGCTGCGCGGCGTCGCCAACTTCCTCAGCGACCCGGCCAGCCCGTTCGAGCTGACCTTGCATCGAATGATGACCACGCCCCACTTGGGCGAGGGGCCGCATCCGGTAGTCGCGTCGGCGGCGCGTGAAGTGCTCAACAAGTCGGACAACGAGCGTTCCGGCGTGTTAAGCACCGCCATGTCGTTCCTCGGCCTGTACCGCGATCCCACGGTGGCCGAAGTCACCTCGCGCTGTGACTGGCGCATCGCCGACCTGATCGCGGCCGAGCATCCGGTGTCGCTGTACCTGGTGGTGCCGCCTTCGGACATATCGCGCACCAAACCGCTCATCCGCCTGATCCTCAACCAGATCGGGCGACGCCTCACCGAATCGCTGGACGGCAGCGACGGCATCGAACGCCGCCACAAGCTGCTGCTGATGCTCGACGAGTTCCCGGCCCTGGGGCGGCTCGACTTCTTCGAGACAGCCTTGGCCTTCATGGCGGGCTACGGCATCCGCAGCTTCCTCATCGCGCAGTCACTCAACCAGATCGACAAGGCGTATGGACAGAACCATTCCATTCTCGACAACTGCCACGTCAGGGTGACGTTCGCCACCAACGACGAACGCACCGCCAAGCGCATTTCCGAGACGCTGGGCACTGCGACCGAGCTGCGCGCGCAACGCAACTACGCGGGCCACCGGCTCGCGCCGTGGCTGGGCCACCTCATGGTGTCGCGCCAGGAGACGGCCCGCCCGCTGCTGACGCCGGGCGAGGTGATGCAGCTTCCGCCGGACGATGCCGTAGTGGGGTTCTAGGGATTTTCCGTCCAAAAACGACAAAGTGCTCTGGAGGCCACGCCGTCCGCGGCCTCCAGAGGGGTATTACTTTTTTGGCGCTTCACATAGCCAGTCACAATAAATCAATCACTTAGCAGTCTGAATGTCGCATTTGGACGGAAAATCCCTAGAACCCCGCCTCAGAGCAGTTTGGTCAGCGCCTTCATTTCGGTCAGAACGGAGTCCTCGTCATGGGACAGGCAGTGGTCGATGTGGTCGTGGATCAGGACGCGCTTGGCCGCCGTCACCGCGCTTTCCACCGCCGCGAGCTGGCGGGCGATGTCGAGGCAGGTTTCTCCCCCTTCGATCATCCCGATGACGTGCCGCAGATGCCCCTCGGCGCGCTTGAGCCGCTTCACCAGGTCGGGATGGGTGGTGTGCTTATGCATGTCTTCCATGCTGAAATCATATCCCCCCAGGGGGGATACTGCCACTGGATGTTAGATCAACGGCTGCTTGCCAGGCGGGGGGAATGGTCGCCGAGCCAGGCTAAGGCAATTGCCCGGAGCGGCATCCCGGCCGTGGTGAGACGCGAACACAAATGTGTACAACAATTCACACGAAAACATGTTCATGTGTTATATTTTGAGCCACAGTCAAAGACCCAGTTTCCCGAGGCCCCATGTCCCAATCCCACGCACATGACCATGGTCACGATCACGACCATGATCATGACCACACCCCGACCGTGACCAGCGCCAACGAGCGCAAGGTCCTGCTGTCCTTTTTCCTGATCTTCGGCTTCATGGTCGTGGAGGCCGTCGGAGGCGTGCTGTCGGGCTCGCTGGCCTTGCTGGCCGACGCGGGCCACATGCTGACCGACGCCGCGGCGCTCGCACTGGCCTACGCAGCATTCCGGTTCGGCCGCCGCGCGGCCGACAGCAAGCGCACCTTCGGCTACCTGCGCTTCGAGGTCATCGCCGGTTTCCTGAACGCCGTGACCCTGTTCGCGATCGTCGCTTGGATCGCCTACGAGGCGTGGGAGCGGCTGCAGGCGCCGCCCGTGATCCTGGCCGGCCCGATGATGATCGTCGCCGTGCTCGGCCTGCTGGTGAACGTGCTCGTGCTGTGGATCATGACCCGCGGAGAGACCGATCACGTCAACGTGAAGGGGGCCATCCTGCACGTGATGGGCGACCTGCTCGGCTCGGTCGGCGCCATCGTCGCTGCGATCGTCATCTACCTCACGGGCTGGACGCCGATCGATCCCATCCTGTCGGTCCTGGTCGCGGCGCTGATCCTGCGCAGCGCATGGAAGCTGCTCGCCAAGTCGATCCACATCCTGCTGGAAGGCGCGCCGGAGGATGCTTCGCCGGAGAAGGTGGAGCAAGGCCTGATGGGCGCCGTGCCGGGCCTGGCGGCCGTCAGCCACGTTCACGTGTGGCAGCTCACCTCCGGGCGCACGATGGCCACGCTGCACGTTCGCCCCAACGTGGACGAGGAAGCACGCGCCGTGGTCAAGCGCGTCGAAGCGGTGCTTCGAGAGCAATTCAGCATCGAACACGCCACGGTCGGGATCGACTGGAACTCGGGCACCGACGAGAACGTCTGCAGCTTGCAGCCCACGTCGGAGCGTCAGGACCACAGCGGCCACGATCACAGCGGTCATGACCACAGCGGGCACGACCACAGCGGCCATGATCATGGCAATCACAAGCATGGCGGCGGGCACAGCCACGGCCATGACCACGACCATTCCGCTCCTGGTCACAGGCATTGAGGCCGCGCGAGCCGGCTCGCACTCCACTTGAGGATTTGCATCCATGACGTCCCGCAAAACCACCAGCGCCGACACCGCGCAATGCTCGACCACCAGCCACGACGCGGCGACCGATGCCCTCGCAATGTCGCAAAGTGACGTCGCTGTTCTGGCCGAGACCTTCCGCCTGCTGGGCGACCAATCGCGATTGAAGATCCTGCTGCAGTGCATGCATGGCTCGGTCGCCGTGGGGGACATCGCCGAAGCGCTCGACCTGTCGCAGTCTCTGGTCAGCCATCACCTGCGGCTGCTGCGCGGTGCGCGCCTCGTGCGCGGCGAACGCCAAGCCAAGCACATCTTCTACAGCATCGCGGACCAGCACGTCAGCCAGGTGCTGCAGGACATGGCGGTCCACATTTCCGAGGACAAAGCCGACGACTGACCAGGCCCAAGCACCCAGGCGAATGGCAGGTTGCGAGGCGCCGGTACCCACGCCGCCGGTTAGCCTCAAGGACGTCCTCGATGCGGCCTGGGCGCAACACCCTGAATGGGGTTCTAGGGATTTTCCGTCCAAAAACGACAAAGTGCTCTGGAGGCCGCGCCGTCCGTGGCCTCCAGAGGGGTATTACTTTTCGCTGACGGGTAAATATCCCTCGATTGAGCGCATAAGCTCCTCCAGATCTGGCAATTTTTCGCTCAATTCGAAGTGGTAAGTCCCCTTGAGGTTAATGTTGTGCCAGGCCACAGGGGATGCCTGTTTGACGATATCTATTCTCTTGGTATCTCCTTGGTATTCGAAGCTGGTCAACAGCTGGCTGAGTATCCTGGAGTTGAAGTAAACGATGGCATTGGTGACCAGGCGAGCGCACTCATTCCATAGCTGGATTTCTTCGTCTGAACTGCCCCGGAACTGATCCCCATTGACGCTGCTCACGGCCCGACGCAGTTGGTGATAGGCCTCTCCCCGGTTCAGCGCGCGCTGAACATAGTTTCTTAAACTGGCATCATCGATGTAGCACAGTAGATAATTCGCTTTCACCAGGCGATTGTATTCCGTCAGGGCTTCCAGCAGCGGGTGATTGCGCTTGTACTCCGAGAGCTTTCTCACCAAGGTGGCTTGCGTTGTTTTCCGCTGCTTAAGTGATACTGCAATCCGTTGGATGGTATCCCAGTGCTGCGCAATACGATGGGTATTGATTGGCTTTTTTAAGCACAGCTGAATTCGGTGTTCTTTGTCTTCCTTGACATCAAACATGTCATTGATCACTTTGCCAACCTGGGCATAGCGTGGGGCAAACTGGTATCCGAACAGATCCAGTAACGCGAAGTTCACATGGTTCACCCCATGGGTATCGGTTGAGAGCACATCCGGAATGATGTCTGACGTATTGCTCATCAACAAATCAAAGATGTAGTGCGATTCATGTTCGTTGGCGCCGATCACTCTGGCGTTGATCGCAGCGTGATTGGCGATCAAGGTCATGGCAGAAACACCTTTTTGAGTGCCAAAGTACTTCGACGAATAACGGGTTTTGAAGGTCTCGCGCCGGGCTTCGAACTTTTGACCATCGGCACTGGCGTGGATCACATCTTCCTGGATGTTGTAGTACCGGAAGATGGGTAGCTTGGCTGTCGCGTTATTGATGTTGTCGTTAGCAGCATTCAATGTTTCCAGGCGAAGATAGTTCGCCTGGATAGTGCTGAGCTGATCATAGGTACGATCAGAGATCTGTGCCATGCCGTAAATGCCTTGATTGGTTGCATTGCCGACCAGAATTGCCAACAGGTCATATTCATGGGAACGGCTTCTGGATTGGGAACCCAGCACATGAGCGAAGCAGTCAATGAAACCGGTGTCACGATCAACCATGCGCAGTACATCCGCAATCCCCGTTGTGGGAATTTGCTGGAAGAAGGGATTGTTGACCAGATGATGTTTGCTGGCCGAAGGCAGGCGCCAGAAGCGTTTACCCTGCGGATTACGCAAGATGATATTCCGGTTGTCTTCCTGTTCAAGATATTCGCCGACTTCGTACAAACGGGTATCCAATTCCATGGCCATCTGTTTGATCAGCTTTTCAGGCTCCTCCGCTAATTTTGTAAAATGGCTCTGTTGAAGCAGCGTATATTTGTTTTTTCGCCAATGTTCCCCGTCGATCAGGTCGGCGTCGAGTGCCCGGTATTTAGTGATATCAGGCAGCGTCAGCTGGCCATTCAGGCGATCAGGAATCTGTTGATAGAGGAACCACTCATAACGATCGATCAGGATATTCCCTTCACCATCCAGCAGGAATTCACGTGATTTTTTGGAAAGGAGTCTGGTGTCGGCAGTTTGCAACTGAGCGTCCTGGCCGTTGAGTTCGTTTTGTGTTTTCGCCAAGGCGGCCGCTAAGTGCTGGGTGCCGTCGCAGCCTTCGAAGCGCAGACATAGGAACAACTCTCGCAGCAAACCTTTCCGCAGACTTTCTTTCTCGTCGCAGTACTGCCACATGGCTTCATCGACCGATCGTCGCTGCTCGTTCAGGAAGAGACATACAGATTCCAGATCCCTTTTGGTCAGCAGGCTCAGTGCTTGCTGTCTTACTGTTGCAAACGGTAGTTGCAGATCAATGCTGTCATCAATGAACAGGTGCAGTACTTCAGCTGCCTTGCTGACATTTTTAGCTGCTTTTTGCCAATCCTTAAACACCGCTTCCTGCGCATAATCCTTTGCCTTCTGTTTGGTCTGTCTGACATGATGCACAAAGCCATCGGCAATACGTTCCAGCGCTTGCTGCCATCGCGTTTGAAGATAGCACAATAAATACAGCCATTGGCTGCCTACGGTTTGACGTTTCAGTTTGGCACCGTAGTAGTCGACTTTCTCTGCCAGGTGTTGCAGATTTTTCTGCGACAGTGATAGCGTGCTCAACAGCAGATCCACTTCCGGCATCCAATGCTGGATATGGCGATAGACAATCAGTTCTTTCTCCAACTCGGTTCCGGTGAAGTTACGAGCCGATTGTCGCAACTGTCGGAACGGCAGTGGACCTGTGCCGTTCACGAGCTCCGCCAGTGCTTGCTTAAGACCGCGTGACATTGCACGCTCAAGGTGCGCGGCCATGTGTTCCTGTTCGTCTCCCACCACCTGACTGATGATCTTTTGCAGCGTGCTGTAGGCAGGGATTGCGATCTTCTGCCCCGAACAATATTCAATGGCCGCATCGAAGAGGTGCCTAGGCGCTGTCCAGGCTCTGGCTTGCTGGGATAAGTAATCTCTCAACGCCGCTCCATGGTCTTTGACATTCCAGCGCTGGTAGTTGCAGAGCTGGAAAACACGTTGGTAAATCCGTTCGTTCTCTTTTGGCGTGAGATTAAAGGGTCTACAGCCTGGGCCTGGTAGAACGGTTTGATAAACGTATTTGAGGTCCTGCTTGATCTGATGAAAGCCGGGATTCAGCACCACCGGCTTGGCTTTGAAATAGCCCAGCAGTACCACCAGCATGTAACGCTGGCCCCGATGACGGAGGCTTTTAGCGATCGCCAGTTCCTTATCGTTCAGCGAGAAAAAGAAGCGTTGGTCGGCGGAGGTGAAAGCGGGGGGTCCATATAACTCATCTTGTTCTGCCTCGGACAAGATTTGGACACGTTCTTCGAATGCCATGGATTTAGCCCAAAAAGACTAAATCTTACTCAAACAGAGCCCAAATAGGGATCTCGAAAAAAGTAATACCCCTCTGGAGGCCACAGACGGCGGGGCCTCCAGAGCACTTTGTCGTTTTTGGACGGAAAATCCCTAGAACCCCAACTAGTAGCGGAAAGGATGAAACTTTATTTTTACGATTCTCAGCATTTTCCAAGGTTGAGCGAAAATTAGGATGATACTTTAATGATTCCGGCCTCCATCCCCACAAAACGCTTGCAGATGGCAGAATTGAAATAAGTCATTGTTTTAAATGGATTTTTGCAGGAATTGCTACGTTGCAGGGTCCTGTAGTTAGGATGACACTTTATTTTCCTCCCACATGAAGATATCCGCGCCCGGCATGCCGCCGGGGTGCAGTTCGACACCCATCTGATCCCCAACCCGGGCAATACCCGAGAGTGGATCGTGCTGTTGAAGAAGGGCGTGGGCACCAGCTACTTCCTGATCGACGAGCAGGACGAGGTGGAGTCCTTCGCCGACCTCAACGCCCTGATCGACGAGCTGCGCCAGCTGGGTATCAAGCACGCGGAAATTCATTGCTAGCATGCCAATCCGCTATGCCAGGCGTCTGACCGGGCGCAAACGCACGGTGCTGGCCAACCGGCACCTGGGTTACGCCCTGGCCTTTGTCGCCGGGGCGATCAATGCCGGCGGTTTTCTCGCCGTGCAGCAGTACACCTCGCATATGACCGGGATCGTCTCGGCCATGGCCGACCATATCGCCCTGGGTGCCTATGACCTGGTGCTTGGCGGCCTGGGCGGGGTGCTGTCCTTTATCCTCGGCGCCATCGCCTCGACCCTGCTGGTCAATTACTCCAGGCGCCGTCGCCTGCACAGCGAAAACGCCCTGCCGCTGCTCTGCGAGGCAGCGTTGCTGCTGTGCTTCGGCCTGCTCGGCGCTACCCTGGCGAGCATCGAGGGCCTGTTCGTGCCGCTGACGGTGATGCTGCTGTGTTTCATCATGGGCCTGCAGAACGCCCTGATCACCAAGCTGTCGCGGGCGGAGATTCGCACCACCCATATCACCGGCATCGTCACCGATATCGGCATCGAGCTGGGCAAGCTGCTGTACTGGAACCGCCACGGCGAACAGTTCGGCCGGGTCCAGGTCGACCGCCAGCGTCTACAGGTGCTTAGCCTGCTGGCCCTGTATTTCTTTATGGGCGGGATTGCCGGGGCCTTTGGCTTTAACCGCCTGGGCTATGTGTCCACGCTACCGCTGGCCTTGCTGCTGATCAGCCTGGCCCTGGTGCCGATGCTGGATGACCTGCGCTCGGGCTGGCGGCGCTTTAGGCGCGCCCGCCAGATTTAGCAGGGAATAACAGCGGGTGGACAAGCTGCGCGTTGTCCACCCTACGCCACGTCACGCCAGCATAGGGTGGACAACCGCCCCTCAGACTTCTGCCTTGGTCTGCGCCTTGATCCCGTAGAACACGCAATAGAGCACCGGCAGCACCACCAGGGTGAGCAGGGTGGCGAAGCCCAGGCCGAACATGATCACCACCGCCATGCTCTGGAAGAAGGCGTCGGTCAACAGCGGGCTCATGCCCAGGATGGTGGTCAGGGCAGCCATGGATACCGGGCGTACGCGGCTGATGGAGGCCTCTTCCACGGCCTGCAGGGCGTCCTTGCCGCTGGCCAGCTGCAGCTGGATTTCATCCACCAGAACGATGCCGTTCTTCACCAGCATGCCGCTCAGGCTGAGCAGGCCGAGCAGGGCCATAAAGCCGAAGGGAATGCCGGTGAGCAGAAAGCCCAGGGTTACGCCGATCATCGCCAGGGGCACGGTCAGCCAGATCACGGTGGCGCGCTTGAACGAGTCGAACAGCAGGATGGTGATCATAAACATCACCAGATAGCCCAGAGGCAGACTGCCGAACACCGCGCCCTGGGCATTGCGCGAACTTTCGTATTCGCCGCCCCATTCCAGGTGATACCCCTCGGGCAGGGGGATGGCTTCGATCTCGGGCTTGATACGCTGGAGCAGCTGGGCTGCTGTTTCGCCGCTGAGCAGGGCTGGATCGGCCTGCACGGTGAGGGTGCGTTTGCGATCCAGACGCATGATCAGCGGGTCTTCCCACTCGGTGGAAAAGCCCTGCAGCACCTGCTCGATGGGCAGGTAGATGCCACGCACGCTGCTCCAGATCTGCAGGTCACTGAGGCTGTCGGCATTCAGCCGCTCGTTGTCCGGGGTGCGCGCGACAATCGGCAGCAGGCGGGTGCCGTCGCGGTACAGGCCCACGTTCATGCCGGAGAAGCTCATGCGCAACAGGTCATCCAGTGCACTCTTGTCCACCCCCAGTTCACGGGCGCGGGCCTCGGCAAATTGTGGACGAACCAGCTTGGTGCGCTCATGCCAGTCGTGCATCACTGCATTGGCTACCGGATCCTGGCGCATCAGGCGGCTGACTTCGCCACCCAGGCGGCGCAGTTCGTCGGGGTCGGGGCCGCTGAAGCGCGCCTCGATCTTGCTGTCGTTGCCGGGGCCGAGCATCAGCTGCTTGAACTTGGGTTTGACCTGCGGGTACTGCTCGGCCACGTATTGTTCGAGCTGATTGATCAGCGGTTCGATGCGTTCCAGGTTGTCGGTGCGTACCAGCAGCTGGGCGTAGTTGGGGTACTGCTTCTGTGGTGCGTAGGTGAGGATAAAACGCAGGGCGCCCTGGCCAATGCTGCTGCTGACCGTGGTCACCCCTTCCTGCTCAAGCACGTGACGATCCAGTTCGGCCACCAGCTGCTCGGTGTAGCGGATATCGGTGCCTTGGGGCAACCACAGGTCGATAAAGAACATCGGTGTGTTGGACGGTGGGAAAAAGTTCTGGCGCACCTTGCCGAAGCCGGCGATGGCCACCACCAGCAGCACCGCCAGCAGCCCGAGGGTGAGGCCACGGCGATTGAGGGCGAAGTCCAGCAGGGCACGGTAGGCAGTGAAGATCACGCCACCGTATGGATCGCCCTGATCCTGGTTGGTCAGGGTCTGGCTATCGCGGAAGAACAGGCTGGCGAAGAAGGGCGTCAGGGTGATGGCGGTGACCCAGCTGAGCAGCAGGGAGATCATCAATACCTGGAACAGCGACAGGCAGTATTCGCCGGTGGAGTCGTCGGACAGGCCGATGGGAGCGAAGGCGATGATGGCGATCAAGGTGGCGCCCAGCAGCGGCAGGTTGGTCTGCTTGACGATGGCCCGCGCCGATTCCAGAGTGCTCTGGCCACGCTGGCGGCCGACCAGAATGCCTTCGACAATGACAATGGCGTTGTCCACCAGCATGCCCAGGGCGATCACCAGGGCGCCAAGGGAGATGCGCTGCAGTTCGATGCCCAGCAGGCGCATAAAGATAAAGCTGCCCAGCACCGTCAGGGCCAGGATCAGGCCGATCAGCAGGCCGCTGCGCAGGCCCATAAAGATCAGCAGCACGACGATCACGATGGCCACCGAGGCGACGAAGTTGATCACGAAACCCTGCACCGAGGCCTGCACTTCGGCGGCCTGATCGTAGAACACCTGCAGCTGCATACCGGCGGGGCGCTGGTTGTCCAGCTCGGCCAGACGTGCATTGATCGCCGCGCCCACGTCCACCACGTTGACCTTGGGTGCGAAGGACACGCCCAGGGTCAGGGCCGGCTGGCCGTTCATGCGGTAGAGGTTGCCCGGGGTTTCGCTGAAGCCACGGCTGACCTGGGCGATATCGCCCAAGGTGATCTGCTGCGGGCTGCCCGGATCACTGATGACCAGGCGTTCAAGTTCGCGTACGTCCTGCAGTTCTCCCGTGGGGTGCAGGCGGATCGATTCGCTGCCGGCGAGAATACGCCCGGCGTTGGACACCACGTTCTGCTGGCTGAGCACCTGAGCCAGACGCTGCGGGGCGATGCCCAGGCTGCTCATCTTGCTGCGCGAGATTTCCACCTGCACCTGTTCCTGGCGCACGCCGGCCAGGCTGACCTTGCCCACCCCCGGCAGCAGCACCAGCTCACGGCGCAGGTAGTCGGCGAAATCGCGCAGTTCCTGGGCGCTGTAGCCCTCGCCGGTGAGCAGCAGGAAGAAGCCGAATACATCGCTGAAATCATCCCGCACCTGCGGCGGGTTGACCCCCGGTGGCAGGTTGGGCTGCAAGTCGTTGATCTTGCGCCGCAGTTCATCCCAGATCTGCGGGATCTGCTCGGCCTTGTATTGGCTGTGCAGTTCCAGGCTGATCTGCGACAGCCCGGCACTGGAGATGGAGGTGACCTTCTTGATCGAGGGCAGCTGCTGGATGGCGTTCTCCAGCGGGTAGCTGACCTCTTCTTCCACCTGCTGCGGCGAGGCGCCGGGGTAGCTGGTGATGACCATGGCGTTTTTCAGGGTGAAGGAGGGGTCTTCCAGACGGCCGATGCCGAGAAAAGCCAGTAGCCCACCGATGCCCAGCACCAGGGTGACCAGCCAGCTGGTAACGCGGCGCTGGATAAAGTAGCCGGCGATATCCATTTACAGCCCTCGCTCGCGTACCCAGGGCCTTACCGCCTGGCCTTCCTCCAGCTCGGCGCCACCCACGGCAACGATCTGCTCGCCGGGTTCGATGCCGCTGAGTACTTCGATGCTGTTGCGGCTCAGCTGGCCCACCTCGACCTGGCGGGCCGTCAGACGTAGCACGCCGTCCTGCTCGCGAGCCACCCACACCTGCTTGACCTCGGGGCCGCTGTCGTCCGGACTGAACACCGCCTCCACCGGCACCAGCAGGCGGCTACCCAGGTCACGGCTGACCTGGGCCAAGTCAACCTTGACCGTGGCACTCATCCCCGGTAACAGGTTGAGACCCTCGGGACGCGGCATGGACAGGGTCACCTGATAGGTCAGGGTCTTGGGATCAGGCTGGGTGCTGTGCTCCTTATAGACCGCCTCGAATTCGCGGCCGGGCAGGCTGTCGAGAATCACGCTGGGGTGATAGTCGCGGTTCTCTTCACGGCTGCGCAGGTTGATCAGCAGGTTTTCCGGCATCTGAAACAGCACATCCAGCTGATTGCCGCTCTGCAGGGTGACCACGGGCTGCTTGGCCTGCACCACCTGGAAGTTGTCCACATGGGTGCTGGCCACCACTGCATCGAAGGGCGCGAGAATGCTGGTGTATTCCAGCTCCTGACGGGCCAGGCTGAGCGCTGCGCTGGCCGAATCCAGGGTGGCCTTGCGCTGGTCATACTCAGCGCGGGAGATCATCTGCCGCTCCAGCAACTGGGCAATACGCTTGAACTGGGCGTTGGCCAGGTCATAGCTGGCCTGGCGATCACGCAGGCGTAGGCGCTGGTCGGCGTCATCCAGGCTGGCAATCAGCTGACCGCGTTTCACCGGCTGTCCCTGCAGCACGTTGAGGGTCTTCAGCTGGCCGCCGATACGGAACGACAGCTCGGCCTCCTCGGTGGCCTTCAGGCGCGCGGGGAATTCGCGCAGGCGCGCCCCGGCCGGGTCTTCCACGGTAAAGAGTTTGACCAGGCGCGGGGCCTGTTCTTGGGGGGCTGGTGCCTGGTCGCAGGCACTCAGCAACAGGGCGGCCGGCAGGCACAGAAAAAGCAGGGGACGAAGGTTCAAGGCGGCTATCCCTAATCTGGCGAGATCAATAAAAAGGCAGCCCGTTACGGGCCTGTGGCCGAGAGTTTAGGCGTTAATTGCGGCTTGCGCCATGTAGCTGGCAGCCGCGCCTGGCGATGAAATGCCATTGGCCCTGAACCCTGGCTTAACAGAAGGGAAGCAGTGTTATCCGAGTCATTCTGCTTTGGGGGCCTGTATTTGATGGGCTTGTACGTCCTTTACCTCAGAACCTTTTTGTAGACTTTCTTGGAACAGGTGTTTTTGTCTGGGTGGCGATATGCCCCGATGTGATCTGCTTTGCAGTGGCAAAATGACAGCTGCGCAATAATAAGCACGCTGGCTTTTCCATTATTTGTGCTCACAGGGATGCGACATGTTGGTACCCTCCTGCCGTAGGACGTTGCCGTCGTGCACGCTCGGTCATTGCGGCAAACCTTGGCAACGCCGGGTTGCTAGCCTTTTCAAGTCTATTATCTTTAGCCCCCCAACCTGCCGACAGCAGGTCTGGCCGTTTGCTGCTCTGGCCGTGATGTTCAGCACTGCCCTATCGGCGGTCGAGCCATTGCCAGGGCAAGAACTACTCCGCCAGCAGGAGCGCGAGCGCATCCAGCGTGAGCGTCTCGAACCGTCACCGGATGTACGCTTTGAGCTGCCGCAAGCGCTGTCTGATAGCGACCATCTGCCTGAGCAGGAAGTACCCTGCTTCATCATTCACCAGATTCAGTTGCTTGGTGAGAACGCTTCAGACTTCCAGTGGGCATTGCACGCCGCCAATCCGGAGGCTGATCCCGCGCTGGGCCGCTGCCTTGGGGCTGCCGGTATCAACCTGAGCATGAAGCGTATCCAGAATGCCATTGTCGCCCGTGGTTATGTCACCACCCGCATATTGGCTGAGCCCCAGGATCTGAATGCCGGGACGCTGCGCCTAACACTGGTACCGGGGCGCATCCGCAACATCCGTTTCGCTGAGGACAGCAGTAGCCGAGCCACGCTCTGGAACGCGATGCCGGCCAACCCGGGTGATCTGCTCAACCTGCGTGATATCGAGCAGGCCCTGGAGAACTTCAAGCGTGTCCCTACTTCCGAGGCCGATATTCAGATCGTTCCTGCTGAGGGTGATCACGCCCAGCCTGGCGAAAGCGATGTGCTGATCCACTGGAAGCAGAAGCTGCCACTGCGCTTGAGCCTTTCCCTGGACGATTCCGGCAGTGAGTCGACTGGCAAGTACCAAGGCAATGTGGCGTTGTCGCTCGACCACCTGCTGACCCTTAATGATGACTCAAACGTAGACAGTCATCGTATTGGCTGATGTTTCTATACCGTTAGATTGATGCCATCCAACTATGAAACCTTGCTGCCCAATGCTCTATCGACCCCTCAGGCAACTTGCCCTTATCCATCGATTTGGTCTGCGGATGAGGGATGCCAGAATAGCCATCCTTACCACACAGCTCCTTCAGCCGCTTGCTTGGCCAATGCAGTGATTTCTGGGTTAGCTCTTCTTCCAATAATCTAAGCTGCTCCTGCCACCCCTGCTGAGATGTCAGCCTCAATAATTGGGTTGATAGGGAGCAGATCCCATCTGAGGTATCCACTTCAAGGATATGAAAAATCCGGTTCTGCGACTCTACTTCGACAACAGCTAGGCATCTCGGATTACCATCCAGAAGCAGATGCCGATTGCATCGATAGAGTTTTGGTAATTTGCGCAGTTGCTTGGATCTAATCACGCAACCATGAGTTGTGACCAACTGATCCAGCATTGTCCCAAAACAATCAAACTTGTTGGCGTAGAGGTGAAGATCATCAGTTTCATCCGATTCGGCAGTCCACTCTGCGCAGGGCAGCACACCGCCAACAACTGACTCCTCTGTACTGACATCGGCTGAAGCCAGAGATCCTAACTCTTCATCAGCCTTGCCCTTTCGCCCTCCTGCTTTTTCTCGGCAACCTTGCGTGTATTGAAGGCTTTGGAAAACTCAAAGACTACGGCTGGCGCCCGTAATAACACTGGTGAGGTATCCGCGTTGGCTTCCACACCATCATGCACCGAGTGAATATGAGGTCGTTCACCTACCAAGCGCACCGAGCCTTCCCCCTCCCCACGTACATACTCCCGCAGCTTGGGATGGAAAAACTGGATCTCATCTGGGACAGCAGCCTTGATATTTTTCAGACTGGTAATCTCGTAAACCAGCATACTTCTGGTTTGTTTATCAAACCGGCCCCTGACCTCAAAAGAGACGGATGGCAGAGGCGGGGGAGTAAACTCGAACTCCCATTGCCGATATCCGGAGAGTCATGACGCAGGGGCGATAACCAGTCCTTGAGCTGGGAGAGTCCGCCAGAGTAACCGCGCTCGCGCAGTTCCCTGAGCAGCACCGTCGCCGGGATCCAGTGTGGCTTCGCAGCCTGGATCCGCGCTTGCAGATAGGGTTTGAAGGGGTCGAGCTTGGTTGGGCGGGCAGGCCGGTTGGGATAGATTGGCAGGCCCGGGTTGCGCAGATACTTGCGCACCGTATTACGGGACACCCGCAGTTGCTGGGCGATAGCCCGGATGCTCATGCCCTGACGGGCCAACACTCTGATTTCCACTGATAACTCCTGGGTCAACATGGGTGCGGCTCAAAAGCCACGATCTTGGCCCAGGTGGGTCAACTTTACTCCGGCGTTAGTGGGTCATTTTTACATCGGCGGTGACAGCGGGCTCCGGGGTGTTCCGGTATACCACCCACTTCCAGATGCGGGTTGAGTTGAAAGAGGATTTTGCCGTACCGTTGTCGCTGCAGCGTTAGCTGATGAACAAAATCGCCGAGTTCTCGATGCTGGGGAAAGTGCGAACAAGTATCCCACGAACAAAAAATGAAAATTTTAGTCATTTAATATCAATGGGTTACCAGTAAATGCTCTCGTGCCATATGACTTATTCGCACCTTCCCTAACATTCTGTTTTTACTGCTAAAATCATGTCTAGTTGGATACTGTGCAAATATCCAAAATCAAGATTTTTCAGGTGTTTCTTGGTGGAAGCAATATTCTAGAACTTGTCAGCCTTGGCGTCTGATTGGCATCGGCATTCCCTCCAATAACTCGTTGGCCTGCTGTATCAGGTAGGTTCGCGCCAGCTCAGGCTCCCGGCATCCCAGCCAAGTGTCATAATCCTGCCTTGGCACGATGACCAGACTGCGCTTCTCGTCCCCAGGCTTGTGCATCTTTCGCAACAGCGGGTGCGAGTCGGCGTTGATCGTGAGCAGGGAGAAGCTGAAGGTGTAGCCCTGCACTTCCTGCCACGCTCGCCAGATGCCGGCTACCGCAAAGGGCGCGCCGTCGGCCATGCAGATCCGCCAGCGCTCAGCCTTGCCGCTCTCGTAGCAGGGCTCGAAGAAACCGCTCATCGGCACTAGGCAGAGATGGCCCTGCTGCCATGCCCGCCGGTAAGTCGGCTTCTCACCCACCGTTTCAACCCTGGCATTCATGGTCGCATAGTGCTTACTGCCGGGCTGCACCTTCCTCTTCGACACCAGCCCATAGCTGGCGATCAGAGCCTGCCGGTGACCATCGTGCAGGGTCAGGATCGGAGCCTGATAGTCCTGCCAGACCTCTTCCTTCCAGTCGTAACCCGGGTCATCGACACCGAAATATTCCACCAGGACTGCTTTGGTCGTCGGGATGTAGTTGATACACACGGTCAACCCCTCTTTGGCTCATATTGGCCATGTTCATCTGGCCAGCCACAACAAAGCATAATCCGCCACGACACTGGTCGCACCGCCAAGACCCGTTCGCCAACCGATGATCTTTCCAAGTTCACCGTATAGAATTACTGTGTTTTTATACAGTGAAGATAACCATGATTAGCCACAACACCGACGCACCGATTACCGAGCTCCCTCTATTCCTCACCCCTGCCGTGTGCGGGTTCCCCTCCCCGGCTCGGGACTATGTGGAACAGACCATCGACCTAAACCAACTTTGTGTCCCCCATCCCGCGGCTACCTACTACGTGCGCGCCAAAGGGGACAGTATGCAGGGAGCCGGTATCCACGACGACGATCTGCTGGTTGTCGATCGCAGCATACGGGCCGTTCACGGCGCCGTCGTTATCGCTTCGGTTGATGGAGAATTCACTGTGAAGAAGCTGCAGCTTGAACCCTCGGTGGCGTTGCTTCCTGATAACCCAGCCTACCGGCCCATCCATTTCCGTGAGGGGCAGGAGCTGGAGATCTTCGGCGTCGTCACCTTCGTGGTACACAAGACCAAGCTGGGGTAGACCATGCCAAATGCCATTGCACTGGTCGATGTGAACAACTTCTACGCCTCCTGTGAGCGCCTGTTTCGACCTGATCTGAAGGGAGTGCCTATCGTGGTACTCTCCAACAACGATGGCTGTGTTGTGTCTCGCAGCCCAGAGGCCAAACGGTTGGAGATCAAGATGGGGGCGCCCTACTTCCAGATCTGCGAGGTCTACGAGGCGCAGGGCGGCACCTGGTTCAGCTCCAATTACGCCCTCTATGGCGACATGTCGAACCGAGTTATGACGACTCTGGAAGGCATGGCACCAACTGTGGAGGTCTACAGTATCGATGAGGCCTTTGTCGAACTAAGTGAGTCCTGGGCTGGTGACCTGACGGAGTATGGCCGCCAGATCCGCCAGCGGGTGCAGCAGTGGACCGGCCTCACCGTTGGGGTGGGCATCGGGCCCACCAAGACCCTAGCTAAGCTCGCCAACTACGCCGCCAAGAAGTGGCAAACAGCCACCGGGGGCGTAGTCGACCTGCGTGATGAAACACGACGAGCCAAGTTGATGGCGGCCACCCCGGTCGATGAGGTCTGGGGGATCGGCCGCCAACTCACCACCAAGCTGACGGCCCAGGGCATCAATACCGTAGCTGATCTGGCCGCAGCCGACCCCAAAAGCCTGCGCAGCCGGTATGGGATTGTCGTCGAGCGTACCGTTCAAGAACTGCGGGGGATCCCCTGCGCCGAGCTCGAGCCAATCGCTCAGACCAAGCAGCAGATCATCTGTTCGCGCTCGTTCGGTGAGCGCATCACACAGATCGGGCCCATGCGGCAGGCGCTGGCCGGTTATATGGAGCGAGCTGCCGAAAAGCTGCGGGCCGAGGGACAGCTGTGCCGCCATGTAACCCTGTTTATTCGCAGCAGCCCCTTCTCGGAGCAAGAGACCTACTACAGCAACCAGATCGCCACCCGGTTGTCGATGCCCACCGCCGACACTCGCGAGCTGCTCGCCCAGATCGAGCCCCTGCTGCGCCGCATCTGGCGGGATGACGTCCGGTATATGAAAGGCGGCGTCATGCTTGCCGACTTCATCCCCGTCGGCATGCAGCAAGGTGACCTGTTCGCCGACCAGCAGCAGACTCCTCGCAGCGAGGCACTGATGCAGGTAATCGACAAGATTAATCAGGGACGGTTGGGAAAGGTCTACTTCGCGGCCCGAGGTCGAGATACCAAAGAATGGATGATGAAGCGGGAGCAACTCAGCCCTCGCTATACAACTTACATTAGTGAGATCCCGGTGGCGAAATCATAAGTTCTTATTTTTCATTAGGTTACTATACAACCATGGATTTATTCGATAAAGAGTTAGCAGCATGAAAGATGTCAGAACGATTTACTGAGTGCGATAGCTGCGCTGACTTCTTCTGACTGTTCATAAAAAAGTCCTTCGCCTTTTATCACCTCAAGCCTTTTTAGGAGCTGCTCCTCACCTCCGAATAGGTGGCATATATTTTTAATGTTAAGTGCTAGATAGTGCCCGGATGCGCTGGAAATAATGTGGGAACGAAGGCTCAACAATAATTTCAGGAAAGCTTCATCACTGATACAGTGTTGAGTAATCCAGGTGACTAGTGACTCGGAGCCTGCAATATCCTGCCACGCCCAGACAACCCACCCTAGATCATCCGCTTGTGGAAGCACCGATTGCAACTCAACACCGTTCAGTCGATCACAAAATTGCCGACGAACACTGCCCAGTTCTTCATTTGTCAGTATACGATCGTGTTCCGGCTCGGCTCGGTCCCCGGCTAGTCCATTCTGCCACAATAAATCGCGGATAAAGTTTGCTATCCAGACCCAAGATGCTCCTGTTATCGTCAGTGAAAGCAGGGTTTCTATCGTTGCAGCACGATCATTATCAAGCATCTTTTTCAAAAGCCGATTAGCAACGCTGTTTACATCAAGATCATAACGGGAAAACCAGCGATTCCTCTGTCGGTAACGGTTGTTTATTTCGTCACCAGCACTAAAGAAAAATGCCAGTAAACCAGCACATTCAGCTGCGGTATGTCGACTTATCATCGGCCATGTCAGTTGGCTCAAAATATGCTCAAACCAAGTGCGTGATGAAACACCATTACTGTTTATCCGACTTAATAACTCCTCCGTCAGCAGTGAATCAGGTTGTTTTATAGCGGCCATACGAAACAGCTCATCGAAATAGTCCGGCGACAGGACATTCTGTGGTGAAGAAAATGCAAAGTAATAACGCCAGTAAGCGCCACTGCCGAGACGTCGGTTTGCTGTCATCACAGCCTTATCTTCATCACCTGCCTGACCAAACAGTTTCAGATTGTCGGCATGATATCCGCTTATACCCGGTACCCAGTGACTCAGCGAGGCTGCAGATTTAGCCTCAGTGGATCGAAAAACAGAGAGATATTCATGAAGCTTCTGCAACAGTAACTCTTGCTCTGCTTCACTTACGCGGCCATCATCTGACTCCACAACTGCCCGCTCTGTCAGGTACTCTTCGATCCAATCGTAAAGACCATTATTGGTTGTCCGAATCAGTTGTAGAAAGCACAGATCCGGCAAATAGACATAATCACGTATCCCCCCATAGCGGAAGGATATTCCGTTCAGGGCCAGCTGCACCTCGCGGGGAGTTTTCAGGCTTGCGCCATAAATATCTGTTATCCGGCTCAGTTCGTCGAACATCTCCCCACCAATCTTCTCTCCGTTAACTGATTCGAATAACCTAACGGCACCGGACAAGAATTCTCGACGCAAGTCGAAGGATTCTGGACGGGGAAGGCTAAAGGATATCTGCACAATTTTCTGTAAGTATAAATCTCCATCAGGTACGCCAAGACCGAGCTTAATGGCTTGCGCCAGAACAGCCTTGTCATAGCACAGCAGATAGCGAAAACGGGGAAAATCCGCGACCGATTTGACTAGTCGTATCACCTCAATCGCCTGAGCAGGCTCAAGGCGGTCAAGATCGTCGAGTAAGACAATGAAACTGAGATCAAGAGCCGCAATCTTTTCGGAAATTTCGGTGCGTAACTCGGCAGTTGTCTTTTTCCTTCCACTCAGGTCTGCTTCAGAAAGCGCCTTTAGCGCGCCACTGGCATTGGGAATCCCTGGAAAAAGAGCCGCAGTTTCAGCTATGGGAGCGAGATGTCTGGCTGTCGCCTGGGTATATTGCAGAACCGTTTTTGCTGTCGATGTCAGGGATTTTTTCCGCTGAAGACTGCGACGCTGGCTCATGGAAATACGACTCTCTTCTTCACTGGCAATGATGGCTGCTACCGGGATCAGAAGAGACTCAACCGGACTGTTACCTCCCCCGTCGAGCCAAGGGGAAATGGTCAGTACATGGGTTCTGTCTTCCAGTCTTTCTTCCAAAGCGACACGCAGTAGGTTGAGCAGACTAGTTTTCCCTGATCCCCAGGCTCCCTCGATACCAATCACGGCACTACCTTCACGTCCAATCCCATCTATGGCGTGAGCCAGCTGCTGCGCAACATAGCTGAAACCGTAACGATCCTCATGAGAATTTACTACGGACCTGTCCAGAATCAACGCTCCAGTGGAGGGGTTCTTATTCATAGCTACACGTCTCCATTGAAGCAGCACAATCGACAGTGACAATTTGCATAAACTCAAGGTTATAGGTCATCTAGCGAAACATTTACTCTGTTTAGTGAAGCGATACGTTCATCTGCTATACGGTTAAGCTCGGCATCTTCGGCCAGCTCAACATAGTATGCAAAGAGCTCGGGGGGCACACAGTAGAAGACAGGCACATTGCGATTGAAGATAGCAACAGCAGAGCCTTTACCCCCCTTAAGTGTGCCCATCGGATTACGTTTCAGTTCGGTGATGCTGGCCACAGTATCGGAGAGGATCTGGTAGCTCATGGTCAAGTCCTGGTAGTTTTGGCACTCTGATAATGGGGTAACGACTGTACCACCTACAGTACACGTTTACTGCCTCAGTTGCCCCACCATGCGCTTATATGCCCTCCCCCCCGCCTTCGACCGTGAGTACGGTTCCATCAGAAGGGAAAGGGCTAACTTTGAATGGCTCGCGCAGTCCCACCATGCCATTAGAGGCATGTAGCTCTACAAAGTAGATCACACACCAGCTACAATGCCCATACTGTCATGATTGTGTTATCCATGAGGCCGTGATGAATGTAGGAACTCCTTACAAGCCACTTCAGAATCGTGTTGGAAAACCTGATGGCCTCTTGGACACCTTGTTCTTGCCTCAACAACCTTTTGATGCACATTGGAAAATGCTATCTGGATTCTCATTTGACATTGTTACGCAACTTTCTATATTGATACAGGTAGATGAAGTTACAATTTGCCAATTGGCCAACATTAGCTATGTGACCGATACCAAGAATAGAAAGCAGGGTAAGGTATTCTCTACAGAACAAAGCATAAGATTGTACGTATTCATTAAGACCCTGGATGCGGCCTTACAACTTTTTGATGGAGATGTCTCAGCTGCACTTCAGTGGCTAAAGTTACCTTCCAAAGCCTTAGGTGGCGAATCTCCAATACAAATGTTGAGCACCCCTCCAGGAACGGAGGCTGTTATGGATCTTATCGGTCGAATTGAACATGGAGTTATTACTTGAGAGGTATGAATCGAGCCTTCTCCCAGTCACATCATAAAAAAACAACCAAACTAACCTTAAAATGGGAATGAAATATAAAGTGAACAAAAATACTGTGAGGATAAATAAAAAGGAAGCTGCTAAATCAGGTGAGCAAATACCCTTTGATTATGCCAATTTAGTCGTACGATTTAAACTCGCTAAATCAGAAGAAACCCTTGATATCATGTATAAAGGTTCTCTATTCAAGGCAGAGAAACTGCTGACGGGCAAGCCCCTAATAGCGGCTTATATTGCAATAGAGCGAGCTCTTGATCGTTGTCAGCAAGACTTTGACAATTCGCATTTTGGTCTCACTCGTAAAATAAATTACACACTAAAGACCCAAGACTCAGCCAAAAAATATGACCCTGAAAAAGAGATGAGCCGTCTTTTATCTGATATTAGTTAATCAGGGTTCTTAAAGAACCTTGTTTTCTGATCGTAAGATCAACATAAACCCCTTCCCTGCCTGTGGACGATTTTACAAAGGCATCTTACGAGAAGCATATGGAGGGGAGATCATTCCATTAATAACACATCCCATAGGAAAAAAAGAGCAGGGCCTAGTTGAGGATGATTGGCCGATGACAGGGGCTCAGCGTTAGATAATCTCCTGATTTCCTTCAACTCGTCCAAAGGTATCAGGATCTGCGGGCTGATAGTCCTCTGTGAACATGTTTTGCAACCGATGATCTTGCCTCAAATTCGCCAACGCCTGGAAAAAACAGTCTTCACAGAGATGCACTTGATAGCGTTCACCATCGTGACGCACCGAGCTGTGCCCCCAGTGGGCTTCCAATGTGCCGAACGAAGTTGTCGTACTGCAACCACAGACATCACAGAGAATATCGACGACCAGTGTGGTGGGGGCAATGGCTTCCACTTTCATGGCAATACTCCTTGTTTTGAACCCTTACAGTACCGTGAATCGATGGCGGCCATCAGGGTTTGGAGGCCTCATGAAGCACCCTTCCCCTACTAGGGATCATTTTATCACTACACTACTCAGCCAACGTTGAAAGGTGTTGTAGAGCGAATCCTATGGGTCAAAACGTTCTGCCAGATCTCGGCAAAGTGCATCGATATGGAGCATCCAGAGAATGCCATCGGGCACCTCACGTGGTTCGCGAGTAGGACATCCGAATATGCGGTGATGTGAAAACAGGGACTCGACACGCCTCCATTGAGCATCGTTCAACTGATAGCGACGGGACACTGCATAGTGTCTTAAGCTGTTGAGAAGATATGAGATTATATCTTCATCACGTTAAGAACACAGCCTAGCCGTTGCACTCCGTCATAGCATCAAGAGGATACATGATCAGACTTAAGAGCTGCCTCGAATTGAATTCGAGGCTGAGCTTAGCCTCATCCACCGGCACACCCCACGCTTGAGCCAGCAACTCGGCTGTTAGATCTGAGCTCCACGGCATAACAGTCGTCCCATTGACCTTAGCGAACGGCCCGTCACTTTCCGGAACCACGCGATCCCGAGGCAGCTTTTTAGCCAGTGCTTTTCCAGATGCTGAGTTGAAAGCTGCAGGCCCAATGCTAAACCAGCATCCGATATCGGAAGCTACCTTGAGCTCTGCCGCTGTTCCGGTAAACCAGTGAAGCACGGCTGTGCCAAAGCCCGGGTGAGCACTAAGGATCGATAACACCTCCCTAACGGCCTGGCGCGAGTGAATGCTCAACACTCTTCCACCCACGCTCGCGCATTGCGATACAACGGCTGCGAATACTTTGCACTGAGTTTCATAGCTGTGCTGGAAACGCTTGGAACCATCCAGCCCCACTTCCCCGACGGCGCACACATGCTTAATTTGCTCAAGTAGATTGTCAAGTTCGCAATAACGGTCATGTACGATTTCTGGATGCAGACCGGGAGTGATCAGGAGATTCGTATACCCGCCCAAAACCCTGCTGGTTGCAGCGAATGCCCGCGGGCTTGTTGTGACCAACCAGGTGAACTCGTTTTTCTCCACCGCCAGGGAGCACACATCCCGCGCGTTCGGGTAGAGGTCGAGATGACAGTGAAAATCCATCAAAGCAGTCCGTCTCCGGCCAGCAGGGCCTCCAACTCATGAATGCCATTGGTAAGTACAGATCGATACTGAAGTCGTTCAGGAACCGATGCAAAAGCAAGTGATGCCCCCAGGAACTTGTCGATACCCTTCTCTCTCGCCGTTAGCACCGCCAATGCTACTGCCATCGGGTCGTCAGGCCCGCTGGACTTGTCGCTACCGAGTAAGCTTGGAAACACATACTGGGTCGTATCAGCCCGTGCTGTCCAAGCGGCAAAGGCGGCCCGGCGAATCATGCAGGGGACACATCGCCCACAATGAGTTCGATTGTAGGTGCGAAACCGCCCACAACTTGTCGTATCAGAGGCTAGCTGAAACAGCCTCGCCTGATCCAAACACTCATTCATCATTTGCCCTTTGGTCTTGAACCGATAGGGTAATTCCAGTTGCACGGCAACGCCAATTCCGTCCAGAACGTGTTGCAGTCTACTGATGAACAACGGGTGCGTGGTGCGGGTACTCAGGCTCGACACTCGCCCCGGGACAAGCGGCGGGTTAACACAGATGAAGCCGTTCTCTGGAATGAATATTGTAGGGCGCACAGCATCCAGCCGGGAAGCAGCTAACACGGCAAAGGCATAGAATGCCAGTGATCGGCCACGAGTTGACGGCTCACGGGGGCCTTTGAAGCTAATGCCATGACTCCACTGATAGTGAGCATCGGCACCACCGAGAAGGCTTGCATAGTGGCGCTGACGCTCAGAATCCTCGTGAGCAAGCTGAGAAACGAAAAGCGGACGGCGCCCTTGAGCAACCAAATCTAGCCCACCGATTAGACTATCTAAGCCGCCGGAGAGCAGAGAAACACAATCTTGATCCTTGGCGGCGAACCGCCCCTGTGGGGGAGGCAGTCCTTCGTCGGTAAAGATCAACGTCCAGTAATCGCCAGTCAAAACCTTCAGCAATTGCTCCAGTTCTGACTTCCATGGTTGCCAACGCATAGGTTCATACAGCCCGACACTCAGCTCAATCGTTCTCGTCCACCCATCCGCGCTAGTATTTCTCATGGCGCAGAGATCAGTCGCGCACACAGCCAAACAGAACTGAACGAAGTCCCACGTGGCAGGACTTGGGCGAAATCCCTTGCGCTTCAAGGAGCCGTGCCAGCTCTTTGCGATAGTGCCAACACCATCGCGTTTAGCACCTTTGAAGTAGGTGAATGCCCGTTCGCCTTCGGCGAGTTCAGCAGGGAGACGGGCCACGCTGCTACAAATGATCTTAATCATTCTGCAAATACCTCTAACGCAGTTTGAAGCACTGTTTGGGCAAGTGTTTGAGGATCAATTCTCTGCCCCGTAAGACCTTCCATGATTCGCTGCACCTCTCCGTGAACCCATTCCTTGATATCCTTTCGAAACACTTGGATCTCGACCGGCGAGTACTTGAGCTTTTCATAGGTCTGGCCCAACTGCAGATCTATTCGGTTACAGACCTCATTACCAATCGTGAACCCGATGACAGCTGTGATTTGCTGATCATTGAGCTGGAAGATATCCACGTTGGGCTCCTGCTCGTACAACTGCGCTAATGCATCGGCAGCTGCGTTTCTCAACGACTCGTCATCAACGCTACCGGTCTCAGGCATGACCTCTTTGATGACTTCAAGCGCGAGATCGCTGGCTGAGAGATTCAGGCCGCGAATCCTCTGAATCCAATCAACGACGTGAGGATCGGTACCGGTCCTAACTGCTTCGAGGAACGAGCCCAGGCGCCCCGCACCTTGGGCAACCCCACGTAAAGTGCTATTCGCACGCCCTGCCCCGCCCATACCTTTGTTGATCATGCTACTGGTAGCACCACGCAAAGCTTCACGACCACTTCCGGAAAGGTATTTGCCCATTTTCGAGCGAGCCGGCATAAATCTACGATCTGGCGCCACGTCCTGCTCCTGAGCGGGCTCTAAGGCAGCACGACCGTCTTCAGGCACGTCCTGAGGAACACCTTCATCATCATCCGGATCACCATCTGGTGTACCGGCACCACCGGCAAATTCAACTTGATCTAACCATTCTGGATCGAATGGAGAACCTGCTTTACCACCACCACTTGATGTCGAAGTACCCATCAGACGTCACTCCTTAACGCAGCCTCAATGGCCCTCTTTGTGCTCCCATGAATGGCTGAATCTTCTACCCATAATTTCAGCACTTCTTTAGCCCAAGGTTGGGTGGCTAATGTCGGCATAATTCCAGGCCCGAGAGCATTAATTGGGGCAAGGCTTAAAAGTCCTGCTGCACGCTTACCGAGCGACGGGTGAACTCTACAAGGCTCGATCAAGATGATCATTTCGACGGTAGCTTTCCATGTCCGTGATGATGCATTCCCCTGCCAGGCCTTCACCATCGCCAGCTCCGCTTGGTCGCTATCGACGGCTGCGATAGCTCTCGTAAGGGGTTCATTCGCGCTAGTAGCAACCTTCAATACATCTCGAAGCTCGCGCGCAGCGGGGGTCATGTTGTCGTCACCAAAATCGCGTGTCGCGGTGTCCCTACTGAGATGGAGTAAGGGACGTAAGTCAGCAGCTCCTAGCGGCGGAGCTAACTGCAACCACTCGTTGATGAAAGGGTCGTCCGCGAAGGGTTTAGCCAATGCACCACCATCGCGAGCGACCACCTCAGCTTGCAAAAGGGCAGCCACTTGACCGTCATTTTCGGAACTGACCATTGATGACAATGTGTTGGCCAGATCCTCCTTGTAACGTTCCAGCAAATGCCATTTTGCCAAGGCCGGAATATCCAAGGTGATGCCTTGAGGCTGCGCCAATGATTCACGCAGGTACACCGTGTTAAGAAACCGCTTCATTAGCCTTGGATTCGCGCTGATGCTGGTCGACTTGAACATGAGGGTTGCCAATCCTTGAGCCAGATCCATGAGCTCCTGGAGGCGCGTGTCGGTACCCACGAGTTCGTGCAGAAATACAGAGGTGATCGTTTCTCCGAGCCAACTTCTCGACAGACGTCGGGGGATCTCCAGCTTTGCTTGGTCGAATTTGTCTTGAGGGAATGTCCCAGCTCTAACCTCACGCTCCAGCAAGAGGAGAACCAGATATGCCTTAGCCTCGTTCACACCAATACGAGGTACATGAAGTGGCACCTGGATCAACTTGTCGAAATAGTTTGTGGCAATATTGCTCGTGATGCCGGTGCCCTCAAAATGCTTCTTCACCGCGCCGTGGATGAAGTCGTTATCTGCCGCGATCACGAAGGCTGTACGCTTGAGAAACAAGAGCAGACGGATGGATTCGAGGGTAGAAATAGCGGTTTCCGGCAGGCACCGATCCAAGTCGTCAACAAATACCACCAAGGTGATGCTAAGCTCTTCCAGTATTTTTTCGAGTGCTAGTCTAAACTCATGAATTTCGTTAGGTAGCGACAGAGGCTTCGCAGGGTTCAACAAGCCATCAGCCTTTAAATCCCACGACTCCTCTTCTTTGCCATCCTTGGGGTCTTCTACTGCTTTGGAGTCATCCCCTTCGGCACTCCAAAGGCCTGAAACCTTTCCAATGGCTTTTCCGATCGCACCAACGGGCACACCCGTTGTGATCGTAATCGCTGCTTCACCTCCAATCTGAGCCAACCGCAGGAGGTTGATTCTCTTCAAGAGATCGAGGCCTTTCTTATGCAGCGGTTCATTGCCCTTGGCTAGCTTCAGAATTTCATCGCCTACAATCTGCAACAAAGCACTGCGAGCGCTTTCAAAGTCTTGGTACAGCCATGGATTAAAAGTGATGACAACGTATTGGTGCTCAGATAACGGCATCTGGTTGCCAGCTATTCCTGACTGTGGCGGGGCTAAGGGGGTTTCTAGGCGGGCTGCAATCATCTTGACTAAGGATGATTTTCCTGCCCCCCAACCACCTGACACACCGATAGAAATCGGCTCACCACGGCTCTGCCGCAAAAGGCTGGCACACGCATCAGCTACCACACCAAAGTTGAGGTAGTCGATGGTTGTTTCGTTGTCATGCCACATAGTTTGAAGTCCGTTTCGTTTTTCGTGAAGAATGTGTTGGATAAGTTACAGCCTCCGACTACGAGAGGCGGTAAAAATCTGAGAAAGGCGATTAATGTGTTCATACGATTAAAGACTGCCCTTGCCAACGGGGATACAAAAAAGAGAGTCTAAAGTAACTTACAGCCAAGGCTCATAAAAGCCAAAGCCTATAATTTGGTATAACAGCAATCCAAGTTTTCCAAACTCAGTTTAAATTGCAATCATAACTAGAGCAGTAGATGTCGAGAACGTAGCAATTTTCACAAAGTATACAACGATAGCGCAAGAGTCAATTGTTACCAAAATCACAGTTTACATAAAATAATCTTTCATGATTATTAGATGCGCATGAAGTCTGCCAACCGTATCAAGCAACTAATACTCTTTGACTGGCAGCGCTTCTGCCGGGAGCAACCAGGCACCTAGTATGAGCCGATGTGACAACTGTTGTGATAATGTGGTAGCTGAATAGTTCTTCAATTCACCGAAAAAAGAGCACATCATAAAACGGATCTACAAATCCGCGATCTGGCCCGTGCCGATATCTTCGATTACATTGAAACGTTCTATAACAGGGGCCGGCGCCACAGCCATCTTGGTGACGTCAGTCCGGAGAATTTCGAAAGGGCCTCATCGTGAGGGCAGGATGTGTCCACTGTCGTGGGGTCAGTCCAAATTTATAATGCAAAAATTATAGCATCTCTCACCTTTGTGAATTGATAGGCTTTGTGTAATAAACTGAATAGCCCCAATTCCAAATGAAATGGGGCTTTAAAAAATATTACTGTGCAATAGCTAGTTTGATATCATCATCGCCAGCACTTTCTTTTTTATCGCCGAGGCGAATATTGATTTCTGTTAACAATCGTGTTTTTTGATCACTATCGATAGAAGAAAGCGTATTCCCAAGAGCTTCTAGATCCTCCAAAAGCCAAGTGTCAATGCACCAACCAGATTCTAAAACTGGTTGATTCATTAACCACTGCAAAGCCTCCGCATTGTCGTTGGCAGCTGCATGTTCAATTAAATCAATCACCTCTTGTGCCATCTCATGCCCATTAATGCTAGGCATCGTTATGGCGTTCGAGAAATAGTGAATTGACCTATAACGCTGCTCATGCGTCGTAGTTTGTTTGAGGAATGCAACATTCAAACTTCTAGTTACAGCCCCTTTCTTTTGTGGTTCTAATAGTGTTGTAAGTTGAGTGACGAGAAATTGATTGTAGTTATCATTTGTATACGGGATATCCTTCAAGGCATTTACAAGTGCCTGTTGGTGATTGAGTATAAGTCCCTTGTCAGTCATATAATCAACCATTCGCTTTGTTACCATATGTGCTTCTTTGATTCTCTTTAACCAGTCAGCTTGTGTGATCTCTTCGCTATCAAAGTGGTCCCGCAAAATTTTTAATAACTCAGCTTGCTCATAATTGATAACGTCATCTACAAACTCTAATGACCAATCTTGAGGTGAAATGTTTTTTATATGTACATGCCAGGTTCCAACCCAGTTAACATGCTCCTCGTTAGTGATGGTAAGCTTATTCTTATTTATGAAGGAATAGTCATCATTAATCAGTGACTTAACTGCAGCACTCTGTATGCGCTCATTTTTAATCATAGTTTCAACATGAGGTAACATTATATTCATAATCTCATGTTGTTTGCACCATTGCATTATCTGGTCATATTTCGACGCACTTAAATAATTAACAATATAATCTTTATACAATGGATGGTCACCAATTATGGTACTAACACATTGAAAGGCCATTATCGAAGAATCATGACGAGCAGCATGGTTTCTAAAAGTTCCATACTCTACAGGCGAGAATGCGTGCATTACAGCAACAATTGCGCAAGCAGCTAGCTTAGTAATATTTTCTTTTTCTGCTGTGTTGTTATGAATTATATCGCTCAGTTCCGCAACAAGACTCTGGGCAAATGCTTGCTTGTTTGTGTTATGCCAATATTTAGTAAATGGTATCGCTTCCACGTTTTGCGAAATATTAGTGATCTTGTTGTTATCGAGTAGATCTTCAATTTTGATGCTCTGCAATATTCCAACGCGATATCTCTTAAGCAAAACCGTAAAAATAGAAGGCTCATCCTCAATATATTCGTGTCTTGAGCAAGCCTCTTTAACGATGGAAATAAATGAGACTTCATTAATCAGGGCTTCAACATCCCAGTCATTTATATCACGTGCTATAGGATAAAGTGCATTAACGATGAAGTTCGGATTTAGATTTTCAACAAAATATGGCTTTATCTTTGTGATAGTAGAGTAGGCGTAGCAATCCATGATGGTACGTTGTAATTCATTTAATGAGACTGGTGATTTACCTAGTGTTGGAGAATCCAAATTGGAAAGCAAATCCCAAATGTCTTTGATGCTATTGGTCACCGACTCTTGCCTTGTACTTATTGGCGTTAAGTTAATTTTTATTCCTTTCTTTGTAAGGTGCAAGTAACTAGTGACAAGCTCCTTATCATATTCATAAGAAGTATGAGTTTGGCTGCCTTTTAATTCGTGATTGATATCGCTTAAATATTCATTAACCAACTCTAGTCCTGTATCTTCATCCAAAAGCGCCGCGGCAATTTTCACCAACTCGGTTGAGTCCGTCTTTTCAATTTGCTGTTTAAAGAAAACATCGAAGCCAAGTAATGGCTTAAGTGTAACCAAAGTCGAAGTATCGTGAGTATTAACTGCAACTCTAATTGGCTCTGCAATGAGCTCGCTCTCTGCTATTTGGAATGATGTTTGATAGTGCAGAGCAGCAATTTGTTTTAACCAATCATGTTTTTCACCACTATATTTTTTTAATACTCTATGGGTTGCAGATAGCTTTCTTATAGCGTCTTTAAACGTTTCATCATCCTCTTTTTGGGAAAAAAGCTCATCTGGATTGCTCAATAGGTCCTGAACTAGGACGCCGCTGTCTCGTACCACTAATATGTAGGCTGCGCAGCATGCTCCATTGAGGAATTCGTTGCCTTCAGGGCAACTATCAATTTTGGCGCCAATCCGATTCACTAAACTCTTAAGGAAGCGAGGGGTAACCTTGTTAATCCAGATATCAATTAGCGACTTCACGCCATCTCTACCATCGATGTCAGGAAGCGTCTCAGACCAATACGCATCAAATTGCTCCCTCCATCCAGTGGTAACGATAGGAGGAGCTGAAAATGGAACAGGGATTCGTTTAGAAATAAACTCACGTCCAGATTGACTCTCGTCAACTGCACTTTTTTCTAGGGCTTTCGCTAAGTGCTCTTCAGAGTATGGTAGTAGAATACGAAAACGCTCATTCCCTAATGAGGTCAAGATTTCTATGTCACTCCACAGTTCGCGAGCTATATCAGGTGCTATACGATCAATGTTGTCGATCACGAGTAACAACGTTTTTCCCGTAGGAATAATCTCTGCAAAAATAGAAAATGCTTCCCTCAATTCTATTGAGCCGACTTCTCTATTAATGTCTATTATTTCGGTAATGACATCTTTACTGTTACGCTTAACCAAGTCACCTAAATTTATATTTGACTTGGACAAATAAATGTAACCCCAAGCTAATGCAGGTGAAACTAAGAGTAGCCACGACACAATACCAGACGTTATGCTTAAGTTGTCTTTCCCACCTATTAAATCAAATAGAAATGTTAGACCAGGCCGTAATTGCAAAGCTGAAACTGCTAGCAAGAAACCAAATATAATGGCAATTAATGAAATATGACTCTGGGTGTCTTTTGTGTATTCGAGACGTTGACCTAATGCTTTTTCAACTGCTTCCTGTAATAATTTAAGTTGAATCTTATTTTTTTTATCAAAAATGTTCTTTAGTTCAGTTTCAATAGTTTTAATTAGCGCTGGTTTAAGATTTTTATGGTATTGATCTGCATCAAAGGTCACGATATGGAAACCGCTGGCTTCAATTTGTTGTTTTAAAATATTGATGACAGTGCTTTTACCAGCCCCCAGATTACCCTCAATCCCAATGATATGCTGGCTACTATCGCTGCGTAATACCGTTGCAATTGCATCGGCGACTTGTTTATGCCCTTGTCCGCTGAAGAGATCAGTATCCACAGGCTTTTCGTTCTGATAACGTCTGCTCGCATCCATTTAAGCTTAATACCCTAACGGTGAACATTATTGTATTCAGTAGCATACCATGGTCCTGTTGCTCAAATCGAGGGCGTATCTGCGGCTGGACTGACTTAATAGCCTCTGGTTCCCTAAATAACTGCTCCCAATAGTCGCTCACTAGAGGAAGAGAACTCAGTCCAGTCTGAATCGCCCCGGCTTCTCTAGACACTTATTGCTCTACAGGCCTAGAACACAGGCCTTCATTCCCCCACTACCAGCTCTCCCACAGGTTTACGCCACACTAATACTTATCTTTAGCCTCTCGATAGGACTGCTATACAGCGGAGCATCACACTGACCTTCCTAGCAATAGGATGCTTAAAAATTTTTTTTTGTATTAAGTTATGTATTTCGACTGAGATTTTAGGCTAAAAACACGCTGCAACTAGTGAGTACATGAATCATGTTGAATTGATTTCAAATGCAATTAATTATAAGTAATTGTAATTATGGATTTTATACCCACACACGCTAACATGTAGTTGATATCTAGTAGATATTAGTTAAATGATATATCTTGGTGTTCTGTCACCCTCAACCGAACTGTGTATAATGGTGGCAATTGATCCTATCCCCGACCGGATGTCTTAAGTGGCTGAATTAACATCAGAACAATTAAAACCCGCTTTCTCGATTGAGCAGTTCCCCACACTTGGCGAACTCGACCCCATGCCGTTTGCCGCCCTGCAACCCAGAGCGATTTCGGGTATCAAACGGCTGGCCAGTTTTGATGGTGACTGCCCGGTCATGATCCTCAACGGTTTCCCCGGTGCAGATTACGAGAATGTCTGCCAGACCCTGATCGCCTCTTCGAATGGCAAGGATGGCGACCTGTTCGATCTCTGTTATACCGAGAATCTCAACAACCCTTTCAAGCCCATCTGGCTGCGCCTGCAACCGGGCTCGGGTTTCGAGTTCTGCGAAATGGTCGGTGAGCTGCTCAAGCTGATGAGCCACCATCTCGACGCCGAGCGGCTGGTCACCCGGATCATCCGCAAACAGAACAACGACCCCAAGATCGTGGATTTCCTCTCCGATCTGGCCGCCCATGTCGCCCAGGGCCTCGAGTTCCAGCACCCGGTGCTAATCAACCTGCTGATCCATCATGAGGATCAGCAAGCCCCTGTCGTCTACGGCCGTGACCTGAACTGGGATACCTTGTTCGGCTCCATCAACTATCAGACGGAACAAGGCTCCGTTTACGCCAACCAGCACCTTTTGGAACCTGGTCTGCTGCGGGAAGCCAACGGTGGTTACCTGATACTTCAGCTCGATGAGCTGCTGGATCAGCCTCATCTCTGGTTCAAGCTCAAAAACGCCATGCAAAAAGGCGAGCTGGACTGGAATGCCTATCAGGAAGGCAAGACGCTGACGCCGTTCTTCACCCCGGAAGCGACCCCCATCCGGTTCAAGTTGATCCTGGTCGGTGACAGGCTGGACGTGGCGGAATTCCAGATGCTGGACAGGGACATGGCGGAGCGCATCTTCCTGCGTGCCGATCTGGTCTCCGAAGTGAACATCGAGGAAGATCTCCCCGCCTTCCTGCAATATCTCGCCTGGCTGCGAGCGCGCTGGGCGCTGCTGGATTTCACGCCAAGTGCCCTCCTCGCCCTCTGTCGCCATGCCAGCCGCCTGTGTGACCACCAGGAGTGGCTATCCCTCTCCGAGGTACAGCTCGGCGCCATCATGCGCATGGCCGACAGCCTGGCCCGCGAGCTGGAAGCGACCTGCGTCACTGACGAACATATCCTGCTCGCCCTGGAAGAGCAGGATTACCGCCTCAACTATCTGGTGGAGCAATCGGATCAGGGTGTCATCGACGGCCAGATCCTGCTGCAGACCGACGGTGAAGAGGTTGGCCAGATCAACGGCCTTTCCGTCATCCAGGTGGCCGGCCATCCCTATGACTTCGGGGAGCCGGTACGCCTCACCGCGACCGTCCACCTCGGGGATGGCGATGTGGCTGACATCGAGCGCAAGGCGGAGCTCGCCGGTCACATTCACGCCAAGGCCATGATGATCATCCACGGCTACCTCTCCAACAAGTTCGGTGCAGAGAACCCCTCGCCGCTCTCGGCCAACCTGGTGTTCGAGCAGTCATACCACGAGATCGATGGTGACAGCGCCTCCCTGACCGGCCTGTGTGCCCTCCTCTCCGCCCTCGCCCGCCAGCCCATCTATCAGCACTTCGCCGTGACCGGTGCGGTCGACCAGTTCGGCAATGTGCAGGCCGTTGGCGGCGTGAACGAGAAGATTGAGGGCTTCTTCCGGGTGTGCAAGATCCACGGTCTCACCGGCAAGCAAGGCATTCTGCTGCCCGGCACCAACGCCCAGCAGCTCAACCTCTCTGATGAAGTGATCGCGGCAGTAGAGGCCGGCCAGTTCCACATCCACCCGGTGGATCACGTGGAAGAGGCTATCGAGCTGCTCACCGGCTGCGTTGCTGGCGAACCGGACATGCCGGATACCCTGTTTGGTCGCATCCAGGAGAGACTTGACGAACTCAATGGCACGGCAACCAAGAGTGGCGGCCTGCTGCGCAGCCTGCTGGATCGGCTGCTTGGCCGTTAAATGAAGTGATCGGAGTTGTTTAGCGAACAGCTGTAAGCTAAATTGGCCCGGCTTTGACCCATATGAAGGATAAACAGCGTGACCCTAGATAACGACACCACTGATCCCCGCCTCTCCCTGTGCGAACAAGGCAAAGAGTCCTTTACCCGTGAAGAGCTGCTTGCCTGCAGCCGTGGCGAATTATTTGGTGAAGGTAACAGCCAGCTGCCCGCCCCCAACATGCTGATGATGGATCGCATCGTCAAGATCAACGACCATGGCGGCGAGCACGGCAAGGGTGAAATCCTGGCTGAACTCGATATTACGCCGGATCTCTGGTTCTTCGACTGCCACTTCCCCGGCGATCCCGTCATGCCCGGCTGCCTGGGCCTGGATGCCATGTGGCAACTGGTCGGCTTCTTCCTGGGCTGGAAAGGGGGTCCTGGCAAAGGACGTGCGCTGGGTGTCGGTGAAGTCAAGTTCACCGGCCAGATCCTGCCGACGGCCAAGAAGGTCACCTACAAGATCACCTTCAAGCGCGTCATCAACCGCAAACTGGTCATGGGCATTGCCGATGGCGTCGTGGAAGTGGATGGTCGCCCCATCTACAGCGCCACCGATCTGAAAGTGGGCCTGTTCAAAGACACCACCGCATTCTGATCCTGCTCCTGGGTGAGCAGAGACAACGTAAAGGGGCCACGATGGCCCCTTTCCTTTTGTAATGAGTGATGAAGTATCGGTTACTTCATGAAGAGGCCTGAGCCTCGCCCTTCCATGGCATCGCGCCAACCACCAAGCCAATGGCCCCTTGCATCCAGGCACTGGTACGGACACGCTTCTTTCTGTTTGCCGACTACGCCAGCCTGATAACCACGAGCGCGAGCTCTCTCCAGACGGTCCCGTTTCTGTCTCTTCATCATCTACGACCCTCTTCGTGGAACAAAAAAAGCGACCAGTTTTTCACCGGTCGCCTTCATTTTTACCCCAGGGGGGAGGCAGGGTCAAACAAAAAATTCCATGCTATTCAGGGGTTGTGACACAAGATACTGAACTGCATTAATTTTTGATGACACTTATTTATCGCTGATAGCGACGCAGCCAGGCAAAGGGCAGCGCCAGCAGAGTCAACCAGAACAGGCTGCCGCCACCGCCCTCGCCACCATCCTGACCGGTCTGGTTGTTGACCGGCGCATTGCTGACCACATAGCTGGCCGGGGCATTGCCCTGATAATCCGCCACGGCCGGCGTCAGTTTGACGGCGACCACGGTGGCGTTGGCGCGTTTGTTGAGGTCGCTCTCGCTGTCATAGCGATACGCCGTCGCGGCAATGGTGCCGTCGCTGCTGATGCCGCTGGCGTAAGCGATGTGATAGTACTTGCCGTTCTGGGCACACTGCTTGTTGCCGGCGTCATCCTTGCCACAGATGAGATCGTTCAGATACCAGCTGTTGGCCGGGGCGGCCGCGTTCAGCAGGAAGGCTTCCTGCATGCGGTTGGTGCCATTGACCACCGGTTGGGTCTGATGGCGGGAGTCGCGCCAGCCAACCACCATGTTGTGCTCGTTGATGGCGGCCGCTTCCGAGCCTGCCCCCGAGACCGGCTTGTCTTGAAGAGGAAGGCTGGCCGCCGTACCCGGCTTGCTCAGGTTGAACAGGAACATCTCCACCGGGCGGTTCTGACCCTTGTTGATGCGATAGCGCTGGTTGCCGATCACGTAGCCGTTGTCGTTGACGGCCACGGCCCAGCTGTGTTGCAGCTTGGCATCGTCCTTGCCAGGCTCGCCATCCGGCAGCGGGATGATCTTGGTGGTGCCCACGGTGCCGGCAGCCGTATCCAGGGTCCAGTAGCTGGCGAGGTTGCGGCCATCCAGATCACCGGTGCCCACCTCGCCGGTAGAGCTGTAGCCCACGCCGTAGAGGGTGCCGTTGTACTTGGCCACGCCCAGTGCAGAAGCGGTTTGCAGCACCTCGTCACGCTGATGGCCATAGGTGCCGGCCTGCATCAGCTTGTTGAACCCGCCCGAGCTGTTGAGCAGCCAGAAACTCGCCTGGGTATCGACCCCGGGGCAGTAGCGGAAGTGACCGTACTGGCTGTCATTGCCCGTCTCGAAACACCACTTGTAGAAATCACCGCCCACCTTGTGGCGATACTTGTCGCTGGCCGCGGTACCGGTCACCAGATACTGACCGTTGTCCAGCTTCTTGATGGAGGTGGGTACGCTCAGGCCGTGGGTGCTGGCCGCATCCTTGAGCTCGACCGGGTTGCCGTCATTGACCACGGCAAAGGCGGTGCGCAGCTTGCCATTCATCTTGTAACCGACCCGATCCTCCGGAACATCCCCGAGGGCCGTCACCAGGCCATCGACCTCGGAGCTGGTCACGTAGCCCAGGTTGCTGCGTTGATCCACCTTGTCCAGGAAGTCGCGACGCCACTGGTAGGCAAAGCCCGAGTTGTCGCTCCAGAAGGAGTTGCAGACCGAGTTGGAGAGCATGCAACCCTGCTCGAAACGGAAACGATCCACCAGGAAGTCGGCAAACCGCACGGTGGAGAAGTATTCCGCCATGTTGTTCTTGGTGTTGAGCCCGATGAGGCCGTTGGCATCGCCGCTGATCCCGCTGGCATAGCCTTTGACTTCGTCATCGACGATGGTGAAAAAGGAGCTTTGTGCCGCCTGCGCGTTGAGGCTGGCGCCGACCAGGATGGCCAGCATGGATAATTGCTTTTTCATCTACTTCCTTAGTCTTGATGTTTCAACGCTTCCAACTCCTCCCAACGGGAGAAGGCGTGTTCCAATGCGGCCTCTGCCGCATTCAATGCATCCAGTTTGGGCTGGGTCTGCTCTGCTGGCAGGGAGAAGAAACCGGGGTGGTTAATCTCGGCCTGCAGGGCATCGAGTTCCATTTCCAACTGTTCCAGCCGGGCTGGCAGATTATCCAGCTCCAGTTGCAACTTGTAAGAGAGTTTTCGTGTTTTTTTCGCAGGCTCCGCTGCCGACGCGACAGGCTCTGCCACCTTGACCGGGGCCGGCTTGGCCGTCTGTTGGGCGGCCTGCAGGGCTCGTGTGGCCATCATGTCGGCGTAGCCCCCGACATAATCGCTGATCCGACCATCCCCTTCAAACAGCCAGCAGCCGGTCACGGTATTGTCGATGAAACGGCGATCGTGGCTGACCAGCAGCAGGGTCCCCGGGTAATCGGTGAGCAGCTCTTCCAGCAATTCCAGCGTTTCGACATCCAGGTCGTTGGTTGGTTCATCCAGAATCAACAAGTTACTGGGCTTGAGGAAGAGTTTGGCCAACAGTAGACGGTTTTTCTCGCCCCCTGACAAGGCCTTGACCGGGGTGCGCGCCCGCTTGGGCTCGAACAGGAAGTCCTGCAGGTAGCCGAGGATGTGGCGGGAGCGGCCGCGAACCATCACCTCCTGCTTGCCCTCCCCCACGTTGTCCACCACCGTCTTCTCGGGGTCGAGCTGCTCACGATATTGATCGAAGTAGGCCACTTCCAGGTTGGTCCCCTGGCGCACCGAGCCACGGCTCGCCTCGAGCTGACCCATCAGCAGCTTGATCAGGGTCGACTTGCCGCAGCCGTTGGGGCCCACCAGAGCAATCTTGTCCCCGCGCAGCACCTGCAGATCCAGTCCCTGGAACAGGGTGCGATCACCAAAGTCCAGCCCCAGCCCCTCGGTCTCGAACACCAGCTTGCCGGAGCGGCCCGCCTCGTCCAGTTGCAGCTTGGCCTTGCCCTGCAGTTCCCGGCGCTGGGTGCGCTCCATGCGCATCGCCTTGAGGGCCCGCACCCGTCCCTCGTTGCGGGTACGACGCGCCTTGATCCCCTGGCGCACCCATACCTCTTCCTGGGCCAGCTTGCGGTCAAACTCGGCGTTTTTCAGCTCCTCGACCCGCAGCCACTCCTCCTTGCCTTGCAGATATTCGTCATAGTTACCGGGCCAGGAGGTGATCACGCCGCGATCGAGATCGATGATCCGGGTCGCCAGCTTGTGGATGAACTCCCGGTCGTGGGAGATGAAGACGATGGCGCCGCGAAAATCCTTGAGGAACTCTTCCAGCCAGTTGATGGCATCGATGTCCAGGTGGTTGGTCGGCTCGTCCAGCAGCAACAGATCCGGGTCACACGCCAGGGCGCGGGCCAGAGCCACCTTGCGCAGCCAGCCGCCAGACAGACTGTCGAGCGTCACATCAGGGTCGAGATCAAGCAGGGTCAGCACCTGATTGATGCGGGTCTCGTACTGCCAGCCGTTCTGATAGTCGAGCTGCTCCTGCAACTGGCTCATGGTGCGAATGTTGGCATCGGAAGGGTCGTGCGCCAGGGCGTGGGAGACATGGTGGTACTGCTTGAGCAGCTCCCCTACCCCGGCCAGCCCTTCTGCGGCGTAATCGAACACGGTGATCTCGCTCGAGGCGGGCGGATCCTGCTCGAGGCGGGTCACTTTCAAATCTTGTTGCAACACCAGACGGCCGTCGTCCAGCGGCAGTTCGCTGGCAATCACCTTCATCAGGGTAGACTTGCCCGCCCCGTTGCGACCCACCAGACAGAGGCGCTCGCCCCGCTCTATGGTGAGCTCGGCATGGTCGAGCAGCGGAAAATCACTGAACGACAGGGACGCGCCGTGCAATGTCAAAAGAGCCATGTTTGTTCCTTGTTGCTTATGAAAAAACGGGCGGCAGCGTGAGTCTGCCCCCGTTTTGTCGTCAAATCCTGCTCACCCCTGTACCAGCCAGCCTTGCAGCTCCCCCAGGGTAAAAGGCCAGCCCAGCTCCCGGCCGGCACTGTCTTGCAGCACCGGGATGCGCACCCGGTAAGCCTCGAGCCAGGCCTCCTCCTCCAGGATGTCGCAACGGCGGGTCTGCGCGGCCATCCCGGCCTGTTCCACCAGCGTCCACGCCTGTTCGCACAGGTGGCAGCCGTCGGTGTGAAACAGGGTCAGCATCAGCCTTGTGCCTCGGCGTGGGTGATGATCCAGCAGTTGTGGATATGCTGGTTGCGCTCGAAGTCCTTGGGCCGGGTCTTGTTCGTGATGTTCTGCGCCTTGAGACCGATGGCGTCAAGGCCGGCCAAGTCCATCTTGAAGTGGCGCTTGTTGTTGGAGAAGACCAGGGTGCCGTCCGCCGCGAGCAGGCGCTTGAGGTGCTGCATCAACAGCAGGTGATCCCGCTGCACGTCGAAGCTCTCGTCCATCCGCTTGGAGTTGGAGAAGGTGGGCGGATCGATGAAGATGAGGTCGTACTGTTCGTCCGCCTCGGAGAGCCACTTCAGGCAGTCCGCCTGCACGAACTTGTGCTCGCGGCCCACCAGCGAGTTGAGGCGCATGTTGTCCTGGGCCCAGTTGAGGTAGGTGCGCGACATGTCCACCGTGGTGGTTTCGCGGGCGCCGCCGAGCCCCGCGTGCACGGTGGCACTGCCGGTGTAGGCGAAGAGGTTCAGGAAGCGCTTGCCCCGAGCCATCTGGCCCAGCATGCGGCGGGTCTGGCGATGGTCGAGGAAGAGGCCGGTGTCCAGATAGTCGTAGAGGTTGACCCAGAGGCGTGCACCGTACTCCTGAACCTCCATCCGGTGCTGCTCTTCGGAGAGCTTCTGGTACTGCTGTTTGCCTTCCTGGCGCTCGCGCACCTTCAGGATCACCTTCTCGCCGTCCATGCCGGTCACCTTGATGGCGGCCTGCACCATGTCCAGCAGACGCTGGCGGGTCTTCTGGGCGGGAATGTCCTTGGGCGCCGCGTACTCCTGTACCACCAGATAATCCTGATAGCGGTCGATGGCAGCGTTGTACTCCGGCAAGTCCGCGTCATAGAGGCGGTAGCAATCGAGGTTCTCCTTGCTCGCCCATTTCTCGAGGGTCTTCAGATTCTTGCGCAGACGGTTGGCAAAGTCCTGGGCCACCTCTTTCTGGGAAGCGACGGCATCGAGGGCGATCTGATAGTTGCGCAGCTGGCACTCGAGGGCGCCGTTGAACAGGCGATACTGCTTGTCGGCACGCAAGCGCAGGCAGCTCAGGAGTTCGGGAGAGGCGGAGAGAATGGTGACCTTCCACCCCTGGAAGCCGCGGCGCAGGGCATCGCCAAGGGCCTGATGCACTTCCAGCAACGCCGGGAATTCACCGAGACGCTCGCCATAGGGCGGGTTGGAGATGAGCATGCCGACCTGACGGCTCTCTCCTTCCACAGCCGGCATCGGCAGCGGATTTTCCAGCTTGGTGACATCGGCCTGCTTGAAGGTAATGAGATGGGCCACGCCGGCGGCCTTGGCGTTGTCACGGGCCTTCATCAGGACTCGGGTATCCGCATCGCAACCGAACAGTTTCACCTCGCAGCGCTGCATGCCGCGCTTGGCACGCACCTGGGCTTCCATCATCAGACTCTGCCACAGTTCACCATCGTGTTGCAGCCAGCGATCGAAACCGAAGCGCTCACGGCGCAGCGCAGGCGCCATGTCGGCAGCGATGAAGGCCGCTTCAATCAGCAGGGTACCGGAGCCGCACATGGGGTCCATCATGGGCTCGCCAGCCCAGCCGCTGCGGGCAATCATGGCCGCAGCCAGGTTCTCTTTGAGGGGCGCCTCGCCGGTGCCCTGGCGATAGAAGCGCTGGTGCAGCGCCGGTCCTGACAAGTCCAGCGTGATATTGGCCTTGCCTTTGCCAAGGTGCGCCATGATGCGAATGTCCGGAGACTTCTTGTCCACATCCGGGCGCACGTGGCCGCGCTTGGTGAAGCGATCGACGATGGCGTCCTTGATCTTCAGGGCGCCGTACTGGGTATTGCGAATGGAGGCGTTGGTACCGGTAAAGTCCACCGCGATGGTGGCGGTACCGGAGAAGTGCTCCTCCCAGGGAATGGTATGAGCCCCGAGGTAGAGGTCCAGATCGTCGTTCATCTGGAACTCGGAGAGCACCAGCACGATACGGGAGGCAAAGCGGCTCCACAGACAGGCCTTGTAGCCGATGGCCAGTTCGCCCTTGAAGTGGACGCCGGCCACGGTCTCACGGACCTGCTCCGCACCCAGATTGGTCAGCTCGACGGCCAGCAGGTTTTCCAGCCCCTTGGGGCAGGTTGCAAAAAATTCTTTCATCACGCTCACGGGGATGCCATAAAAATAGTGCCGCATTATACCTTATCGGCCCGCGCTCGGCACTCGAACCTTGGACAAAGGCGCCATATAAACGGCAAGAGGCGCGGCAGACTCTCCCCTCCCCCCTTGCGGGCGACAGGATCCCGCTCTTGGCTGGCAGCTGTCTACCATCACATTCGTAAAGAATTCGAAAATCTTGCCCGGACCAGGCAGAAAATGGTCGTGACGACCAGACGAAGGAAAAAGACAAATAATGGAACAAGAGAGAGACTGTGCGCTTAAATATCAGACCAATATAGCAGGCCTATAACAGACTTATTCGTCGCCATATAACGGCCCCATCGTCAGCCCACTTCCCGATATTGTGTCTGTGCCCGGACTCTGGCTTGCATCCGGTTATTCATCACCTTGATCACGGCAAAGCGCGGCAGCGTCTTGCTGTTGGTCAGCACCAGTTCGTCGGTCAGGTTCAGGCAAACGCTCGCCTGATCGCCGGCTTCGATGACCATGAATTCCCCCCGACCGTGGGGAGTATCCATCCACACCAGGGATCCCATCTCTGGAATAACATGAGCCTGCTGTTCATGAAAGAACCAGCTTTGCGGCATCAGGGGTTTATAAAAACGGCTGACGGCGATGGCATTGAGGACCAGCTGGACCTGGTGGGGCGTACTCCAGTCGAGTTCAGCGGCCTTGTCCATCAACTGGTAATAGAGGGCGGCATCATCCACACAAAAAGGCTGGGTGGTGAAAGAACAGGGAACAAGTTGTCGACCTTTATATTCGGTGGCAAATATCATGCGATCGGACAAATCCAGCATCAGGCGATCATCCTGAGCGTCATAATGCCACTGCCAATTGTCATTGGGTTGAATACACATGGTGGTGCCCTTATCTAAGCCGTCCCTCGACTTTATTCCATGTCGAGAATTTGAGCAACGTTAAATAAGGGCAACCGGTTATTTTTTAAATATGGGTAACGATCTCTTTGACCAGACTCGGCCCTTTATAAATAAAGCCGCTGTAAATCTGGACAAGACTGGCACCCGCTGCCAGTTTTTCCCGAGCCGCCATGGCGCTGTCGATACCACCTACACCGATAATGGGCAGGGCGCCGTCGAGGGCCTTGGCCAGGTGGCGAATCACCTCGGTGCTCTTGTGCTGGAGCGGACGACCGCTGAGCCCGCCAGCCTCTGCGGCATGGGGCATGTCATATATCATCTCCCGCTCCAGAGTGGTATTGGTGGCGATGACACCGTCAATACGGTTCTTGATCAAAGAGGCGGCTACCTGATCTATTTCATCGAGTGACAGATCCGGGGCAATTTTCACGGCCAGCGGCACATACTTTTTATATTTCTCGGCCAGCTCCTGTTGACGCTGTTTCAATGCGGCCAGCAGTTCATCCAGTGCATCGCCATATTGCAATTGACGCAGACCCGGGGTGTTTGGCGAGGAAATATTGACCGCAATATAACCGGCGTGGTCATACACCTTGTCCATGCAGAGAAGGTAATCATCCTTGCCCTGCTCGATGGGGGTGTCCTTGTTCTTGCCGATATTGATGCCGATCACTCCCTGATATTTGGCCTCTTTCACCTTGGCCACTAGGTGATCGACTCCCTTGTTGTTGAATCCCATGCGATTGATGATCCCCTCGGCCGGGATCACCCGGAAGAGACGAGGCTTGTCATTGCCGCTCTGGGGTCTGGGGGTCACGGTACCGACCTCGATGAAACCGAACCCCATGGCGCCGAAGGCATCGATGCACTCCCCGTCTTTATCCAGACCGGCGGCCAACCCCACCGGATTGGCAAAATTAAGCCCCATGACGGTGACGGGGCGTTTGGGCAGAGAATGGCGGAAGAAACAATCAAGCGGGGTACCGAGAAGGCGGGGCAAATATTTGATGGAGAGATCGTGAGCCTGCTCCGGATTGAGTTTGAACAGGAAATGCCTGGCGAGTGGGTACAGCATGCTTGCTCCTTAAAAAAAGCCCCGGCAACTGGCCGGGGCTTTTGGGGTTATGCCGAGGTTCGGCAATTCAACTGGAGCAGGTTCAACTCTCGCAAGGCCACCGAGAACTTGGCGAACTCGTGCGTGCTCGTGGTCTTGAAGTCGGCCAACATGTGGGTCCAACGGGACAAGAGTTGCTCATGCTCCGAAATCCAGTCGGCCAGTATGGTAGCGCATTCCCCCTGCTCTTTGCACCCTTCCAGTACCACGGAGGTGAGGCTGCGTTGCTGCCAGTCCAGATCTTCGCGGAAGGAGGCCCGCGCCATCGCCTGCCAGTGGTTGCCCACCGGCTGATGGTTGATCTGTTCGAGGAACCAGTGCAGATCCAGCTTGGCACCCAGGCGGTAGTAGACGTTGGCAACCCGCAGGATGTCGGTCTTGTGCTCCGCGGCAATCTGCGCCAGATCCAGGCAGGAGAAGAGGCTGCTCATGTGGGCCACGCGACGGGCGATGGCCTCCGGCACCTGTTTCTCCACCAGGGCGGCGACCGCCTGGCTGTGTTCGGCCACTTCGCTTTCGTCCATTACCTCATAAAGGTGCTGACTCAGGGTCTCGAAGGCCGGGCGGAAGAAGGCGATGTTCTCGCCGATGCTCCAGCTGCGGTTGCGGGCACGCAGGAACCAGCGGGTGGCGCGGCGTACAATGCGGCGGCTGTAGAACATCAGCTCGAGCTGGGTGTTGGCATCCACCTGGTTGTCACACCCTTCGATGTCGCGCCACAGGGTATTGAGGCCGAACACCTCGCGGGCCATGGCGAAGCAGCAGGCCACTTCGGCCACCGAGGCACCGGTCTCGTCCTTCATCCGGCTGGCGAAGTTGAGCCCCATGTCGTTGACCAGCATGTTGGCCACCCGGGTCGCGATGATTTCGCCGCGCAGCGGATGCTGGGCAAGGGCCGCACCGAACTGCTGCTGCAGCTGGGTCGGGAAGCTGGTGACCAGCATGTTGGCCAGGAAGGGCTCGTCGGTCACTTCCGGGCAGTTGAGCTGCTCTTTGAGCACCATCTTGCCGTAGGCCACCAGCACCGCCAGCTCGGGACGGGTCAGCCCCTGCCCCGCCGCCATCCGCTCGGAGAGCTCCTCGTCGGTGGGGAGGAACTCGAGGCCGCGGTCCAGCTTGCCTTCCCGCTCCAGCCCCTGGATGAAGCGCTGCTGCTCTTTGAGCTGCTCGGCGCCACGGAACGCCGTGACCGAGATGGACTGGGACTGGCGATAGGCGTTGGTGATGACCACCTGCGCCACCGCATCCGTCATCTCGTAGAGCATCTGGTTGCGCTGCTTGAGGGTCAGATCCCCGGCGGCCACCAGCTGGTTCAGCAGGATCTTGATGTTCACCTCGTTGTCGGAGCAGTCCACGCCGCCCACGTTGTCGGTGAAGTCGGTGTTGATGCGACCACCCTGGCTCGCGTACTCCACCCGGCCGAGCTGGGTGAAGCCCAGGTTGCCACCCTCGCCCACGATGCGGGCACGCAGATCGCGACCGTTGACTCGCAGCACGTCGTTGCTGCGATCCCCGACGTCGGCGTCGCTCTCGCGGGCACTCTTCACATAAGTGCCGATGCCGCCGTTCCAGAGCAGGTCCACGTTCAGACAGAGCAGGGCCTTGATCAGCTCGTTCGGCGCCATGCTGGCCTTGTCAGTGCCGAGCAGGGTCTGCATCTCGGGGCTCAGCTTGATGGACTTGGCCGAGCGCAGGAAGATGCCGCCCCCCTTGGAGATGAGCTCACGGTTGTAGTCATCCCAGCTCGAGCCCGGCAGCTCGAACAGGCGCTTGCGCTCGACGAAGCTCCTGGCCGCATCCGGGGTCGGGTCGACGAAGATGTGCATGTGGTTGAAGGCGCCCACCAGCTGGATGTGCTCGGAGAGCAGCATGCCGTTGCCGAACACGTCGCCGGCCATGTCCCCAATACCCACGCAGGTGAAGTCGGTGGTCTGGCAGTTGATGCCAATCTCACGGAAGTGGCGCTTGACCGATTCCCAGGCGCCGCGGGCGGTGATGCCCATCTTTTTGTGGTCATAGCCCACCGAGCCGCCGGAGGCAAACGCATCGCCGAGCCAGTGGCCGTATTCGAGGCTTATCTCGTTGGCGATGTCGGAGAAGGTGGCGGTGCCCTTGTCGGCCGCCACTACCAGGTAGTAGTCATCCTCGTCGTGACGCACCACGGATTTTGGCGGGATCACCTCGCCGCCGATGATGTTGTCGGTCACATCGAGCAGGCCGCGGATGAACAGACGGTAGCAGGCCTTGCCCTCCTCCTGGATGACGGCACGGGGGGCGCCTGCCGGCATCTGCTTGCAATAGAAGCCGCCCTTGGCGCCCACCGGCACAATGACGGTGTTCTTCACCTGCTGGGCTTTCACCAGACCCAGCACTTCGGTGCGGAAGTCCTCCTTGCGATCGGACCAGCGCAGGCCGCCACGGGCCACCTTGCCCCAGCGCAGGTGTACCCCTTCCACTCGCGGGGAGTAGACGAAGATCTCGAACTTCGGCAGCGGCAGCGGCATGTCGGTGATGCTGGAGGGGGCCAGCTTGAAGGAGATGTAGGGCTTGATGTTGCCCGCCTTGTCCAGCTGGTAGTAGTTGGTGCGCAGGGTGGCGTCGATCATCTCCACATAGCGGCGAATGATGCGATCGTCATCCAGGTTGGCGACCTGATCCAGCTTGGCGGCGAGCTGCTCATGCAGCTTGGCGGATGCCTTAGCATCTTGCGATGGCACCTTGGCGTCCTGCTTGCCGGCCGGATCCAGACGCTGTTCGAACAGAGTGAACAGCAGCTCTGCGATATCCGGATAACGGGTCAGGGTCTCCTCGATATAGGACTGACTGAAGGAGACGCCGGTCTGGCGCATGTATTTGGCATAGGCCCGCAGCACGGATACCTGACGACCGGTGAGGCCGGCCCCCAGCACCAGACGGTTGAAGCCGTCATCTTCCAGGGTCTTGTTCCAGATGGCGGCGAAGGCCTGCTGGAAGCGCTGCTGGCTCTGCTCCAGATCGAACGGTTGCTCGCCCCGCAGCAGCATGGAGAAATCGAGGATCCAGAACACCTCGCCGGTGGGGGTCCGTACCTGATACGGGGTCTCGCCGATGACGCGCAGTCCCATGTTTTCCAGCATGGGCAGGACGTCGGAGAGGTGGATGGGTTCGCTTCGGTGGAACAGCTTGAGGCGTACCCGGCGATCGTTCTCCTCCTCCTGGGCGCGGTAGAACAGCATGCCAAGCGGCTCGGCCTCGCTCAATCCATCCAGGGCCATGATGTCCGCGACGGCAGAGCCCGGCAGCACATCTTCCTTGTAGGCACGGGGGAAGGCGGTGCTGAAACGGCGGCGCAGCTCGTTACCGCGGGCCTCGCCATAGTGGGAAAGCAGCACGGAATCCAGGCGGTCATCCCAGCTGCGGGCCGCTTCAATCAGGTTGTTCTGTACTTCGTTCACATCCACATCCACGTTGTTGTTGTTGACCCGCACTATGTAGTGGGTCCGTGCCAGCACGCCCTCGGTGAAGTAGACGTTGAACTCCACATCGATGCTGCTGCCAAAATATTTCTGCAAAATCTGCTGGGTCTTGACCCGCAGCGCCGTGTTGTAGCGCTCCTTGGTGACATAGACCATGCAGGAGAAGAAGCGGCCGTAGACGTCGCGGCGCACGAACAGGCGCAGCATGTCCCGCTCCTGCATCTCCAGCACGCCGAGACCGGTGGCCAGCAGCTCCTCTTCACGGGCCTGGATCAGCTCGTCGCGCGGGTAGGTTTCCAGCACGTTCAGCAGCGCCTTGTAGGCATGAGAGCCCGATTCAAAGCCGGAGGCGGCCATGATGCGCTCGAGGCGGTGGCTGATGAGGGGGATCTGGGTCGCACTGGTGTTGTAGATGGAGGAGGCATATAGGCCGATGAAGCGATCCTCTCCCACCACCTTGCCGTGCTCGTCGAAGCGCTTGATGCCGATGTAATCCACATAGGCCGGACGATGCACCCGGGACTTGCTGTTGGACTTGGTGAGGATCAGCAAGTCGGAACTGAGGGCCGCGTGACGGGCGCTGGCGGGCATGGTGCCGAGGCGCTGGCCTTCGTCCTTGATGGAGTTCTTCATCAGCCCCAGGCTGGACTCGGGCTGCGGCAGGATCTCGTGATCCCCCTCCACCGCCTTGACGTCGTAGCGACGATAACCCATCAGGGTGAAGTTGTGGGCGGCCACCCATTTGAGGAAGGCGACGCAGGAGTCCACCTCGGCCTGGCTGACCGGGTTCTTGCGTTTGGGCAGCTCCTCGATGATCTCGTTCAGGCGCGTCAGCATGGGCTGCCAGTCTCCCACCGCCAGGGCCACTTCCCGCGCGACCGAGTTGAGCTCGGCAGTCAGGGCGTCCATCTCCTCTTCACCGGTCAGGTGATCGATTTCGATGAGAAAGGCGGTTTCCACCGAGGTCTGCTCTGCGGTGTTGTCCAGATCCAGGATGGCGCCAATCTTGCCGCCTTCGCCGCGGATCAGGTGCAGCGGCTGGTGAAGCATCATGTGGGCGGTGATATTGAGACGCTTGAGCGCCATGCGGATGGAGTCCACCAGGAAGGGGGAATCCTGCAGGATGATCTCGACGATGGTATGAGGAGACTGCCATCCGTGGCGGGTCAGCTCGGGGTTGTAGACCCGGATATAGGGCTCGATGCCGGTACGGTGGTTGAGGGCATTCCACAGACTGAGGGCGGCGCCATAGAGATCGCTGTCATTGCGGTCATGCAGATCAGTGCTGGCCATGTTGCCGTAGAACTTGGCAACGAAACATTCGACCAGGGAGGCACTGTTTTTCGGCAATTTCTGGTGGATCAGACTGAGAACGTTTTCGAGCAGAACGGAGGTAGGGGCGTCTTTCAATGCCATTGCTAGTTTCCTTATCGGACGACATCACAGACACGGCGACATCCACCCAGGATGCGCGCCGGTACAGAGTTGCAGCGAAGTGTAATGGCTTGGATCAACGAAGGCGAGCAAAGGTGATAACGGGATGTTAAAAACAAGGGGCAGATCACGGCTTGGGTTGTGATAAATTTTGCCAAGTTGGCAAAATTCAGAAAATCGCACTGGATGCCGCGCCATTTACCGGATAGATAGTGACTTAAAGCAGATATTTACCCGGATTGATGTTCAAGTTTTGTTAATTTATGCGTTCCAGGGAAATGAAGCGATGATCGTCCTGGGTTTTCAGTCGAAAGTAGCCGTGAACGCCGCTCTCCGACACAAAACGCCGGATTTTCTCCAACCCCAGCTCCAGGGTCAGACCCTGCTCGGTACGTACCACCAGGCGGTTCACCTGCCCCTGGTACATCAACATGATCTCGTCGCGGCCAAGGGAGAGCCGAAAAGTGTATTGCCTCATGTCACCTCCTGGTCATCCATGAAAAACGGGCAGGAGAGCCAGACTCCCCTGCCCGCCGTCGTGACGCTTATTGTGCCAGCGCCTTGCTCACCTTCTCGAACAGATCCCGCGCCAGCCCGTCCAGGTTGGCCAGGCGGGTCAGCTCGGCGCGAACCAGCGCCTTGCGCCCCTCATCGAGCCGCTTGAACTGGATAAGCGGGGTGATGAGGCGGGACGCCACCTGGGGATTGACCTCGTTGAGCTCGATCAAGAGATCGGTCAGGAAGCGATAGCCGCTGCCATCGGCGGCGTGGAACTGCACCTGGTTGTTCATGGCGAAGCTGCCGATGAGCGCCCGCAGCCGGTTCGGGTTGCGGATGCTGAAGGTCGGGTGCGCCATCGCCTGCTTCACGTCATCGAGCACATCCTTGGCCGGCTTGGCGCCCACCAGCCGCAGCCAGTTGTCCAGTACCAGGCCATCATGGGCCCACTTGCCTTCGAAGTCGGCCAAAAGCGCGGCGCGGCACGGCAGCAGATGGCTGTTGGCCACCTGGAGTGCAGCCAGGGTGTCGGTCATGTTGTCGGCGGCCCCGTACTGCTCGCGCACCAGGGTATCGGCCTTCGCGGCATCCAGCGCCGCCAGATAACCCAGCACCACGCCCTTAAGGGCCCGTTTGGCCATGTCGGCATGGACCACCTGATAAGCCGGCAGACGCAGGCTCTCGTAGCACGCCAGCAGGCGGTCGCCGAAGGCGTGGGCCAATGCGGTCTGGATCCCGTTGCGCACCTGGTGGATGGCGTCGATATCGGCCACCTCGAACAGCTCGGCCAGGGTCGCCTCTCCCGGCAGGGCCAGGATCTCTGCCTTGAGGGCGGGATCCAGTGCAGCCTCGTCCAGAATGGCAACAAAGGCCGCCAGCAGGGTGTGGGAGAGTTCAACCCTCTGCCCGTGCTGGACCCGCGCCACCCCGTCGATCACCGCCTTGTTGATCAGCATCTGCGCCGCATCCCAGCGGGCAAACTCGTTGCGGGCATGGCGCATCAGGAAGGCCAGGGCCTCGTCGCTATAGTCATAGTGCAGCTTGACCGGGGCGGAGAAGTCCCGCAGCAGGGAGGGTACCGGTCTGACCGGCACCCGATCGAATTCGAAAGTCTGCTGTGCTTCCAGCACGTCCAGCACATTGCCGATGGCCTTGCCCTGGTATTGCAGCGGGATGACGGCACCCTGTGCATCGTAGAGCTCGATGTCGAGGGGGATATGCAGCGGCAGCTTTTGTGGCTGATCCTGGGTCGGCGGGGTGTGCTGGCTCACGTGCAGACGATAAACACCACTCGTGGCATCGTACTCGTCGGTCACGGTGAGCTCGGGGGTGCCGGACTGGCTGTACCAGCGGCGGAAGCGAACGAGATCCACCCCGGAGGCATCCTCCATCGCCTGCACGAAGTCGTCGCAGGTGGCGGCAGAGCCGTCGTGACGCTCGAAGTAGAGGCGCATGCCCGCCAGGAAGGCGTCCTCCCCCAGCAGGGTGTGCATCATGCGGATCACTTCAGAGCCCTTCTCGTAGACGGTCAGGGTGTAGAAGTTGTTCATCTCGATCACCACATCCGGGCGGATGGGGTGGGCCATGGGGCCGGCATCTTCGGCAAACTGCGGACCGCGCACGGTGCGCACGTTGTTGATCCGGTTGACGCCGCGCGACCCCAGATCGGAGGAGAACTCCTGATCCCGGAACACCGTCAGCCCCTCTTTGAGGCTTAACTGGAACCAGTCGCGGCAGGTGACGCGGTTGCCGGTCCAGTTGTGGAAATATTCGTGACCGATCACCCGCTCGATGCCGTGGTAGTCCGCATCGGTGGCAGTGGCCGGGTTGGCCAGCACGAACTTGGAGTTGAAGATGTTGAGCCCCTTGTTCTCCATGGCCCCCATGTTGAAGAAGTCCACCGCCACGATCATGTAGATGTCGAGATCGTATTCGAGGCCAAAGCGCTGTTCATCCCAGCGCATGGAGTGGATGAGGCTCTCCATGGCGAAACCGGTGCGGTCCAGGTTGCCCTTGTCCACGAAGATTTCCAGCGCCACATCGCGACCACTCCGGGTGGTGTAGTGATTGCGCTCCACATCGAAGTCCCCCGCCACCAAGGCGAAGAGGTAGCTCGGCTTGGGGAAGGGATCCTGCCACTGCACGAAGTGGCGACCGTCGTCCAGATCGCCGCTCGCGACCTTGTTGCCGTTGGAGAGCAGATAGGGGTACTTGGCCTTGTCGGCGGTGATACGGGTACTGTAACGGGCCAGGATGTCTGGCCTGTCCATGTAATAGGTGATACGACGAAAGCCCTCAGCCTCGCACTGGGTGCAATAGGCATCGCCGGATTTGTAGAGCCCCTCCAGCGCCGTGTTGGCGGCGGGATCTATGTTGGTGACCACGGTCAGCACGCACTCGGCCGGCAGGTTGAACAGGGTCAGGCTGCTCTCTCCCTGCTCGTATTGCTGATAGGGCACGCCATCCACACTGACGCTGACAAGGTCAAGCCCCTCGCCGTCCAGCACCAGGGGTTCGTTGTGATCGCCGCTGCGACGCAAACGGGAGATGGCGGTGACCCGGGTCAGGGGCTCTTGCAACTGAAAATCGAGATCCAGACTGTCACACCAATAGAGGGGAGCCTGGTAATCCTGGCGATATTTGGCCGTCATGGCCTGAGGTTGTTCAGTCATTATTGTGTGCTTCCACGCTTTGTTATTGACGTGTCAGAGGCTGTCACAAGGCTCGGACAGGGTCAAATAGTTTGCATTCAGGCAAAAGAAAGGGCGACCAGAGTCGCCCTTGTCATTTCGTTGCCAGCATCAGCTATTCTTGCTGAGGGTGGCCAGATCCGCCGTGATGTTGGCCGCTTCCACCTGGTATTCGTCAGGTGCCTCGAAATCGGTCGGCAGTTCATCCAGGCTCTTCACCGTCGGCTTGCCAAGACGGGTCAGCCGCTCATTGGCTCGCGCCAGCGCCTTCTCGTCCTGTTTGGCCTGTTCAGCCAGCCGCTCGGCTTCGTTCAGGGAGACCGACTTCTTGTCCTTGTCCGCCTGATACTCCTTGATGTCCTGCAGCACATAGGCAAATTCCGGATCCTTGGTGATCCGTGCCTCGTGGGCCGCTTTCAGCTTGGGCAGCAGGCTGGAGAAGTCCCCCAGTCGCTCGTAGCTGGCCGAGGCAATCTTGTCCCAGGGCAAGGCGTTGAACTCGCGGCTCTCCCCCGTCTCCCCCGGCGCTACCGCAGTCGGGAAGGCGATATCGGGTGCAACTCCCTTGTTCTGGGTGCTGCCGCCATCGATACGGTAGAACTTGGCGATGGTGTACTGCACGTGACCCAGCGGCTGCTCGTAGAAGTCATAGACCTTGGCGAGGCTGCGATGCTGCTGCACCGTCCCCTTGCCGAACGAGTTTTCGCCGAGGATCAGCGCACGACCATAGTCCTGCATGGCGGCAGCGAAGATCTCGGAGGCCGAGGCGCTGTAGCGGTCGATCATCACCGACATGGGGCCACCGTAGTAGACATTGCCGTCGTCGTCGCCATTGACGGTGATGCGACCCATGTGATCACGGATCTGCACCACGGGGCCGCTGGCAAAGAAGAGACCGCTCAGGGCGGAAGCTTCCGTCAGGGCACCGCCACCGTTGCCGCGCAGATCGACGATGAGGCCGTCGATCTTCTGCTTGTTGAGGCTGGAGATCTCCTTGATCACGTCGTCGTGCAGGTTGACGTAGAAGCTCGGGATCTCGAGCACGCCGATCTTCTTGCCCTCGGCGGTGATCACCTTGGACTTGGCGGCTCTGTCTTCCAGACGCACCTTGTCACGCACCAGCTCCACCAGCTCGGTCTTGGCGGTCGCGCCCTTGCCGCGCTGGATCTCCAGCTTCACCTTGCTGCCCTTGGGCCCCTTGATGAGCTCGACCACGTCGTCAAGACGCCAGCCAATGACATCCACGATCTTACCGTCGTCCTGCCCCACACCGGTGATCTTGTCATCGGGTTTCAGGTGATTGGACTTGGCCGCCGGGCCGCCTGGCACCAGGGAGCGGATGACGGTAAAGTCATCTTCCGCCTGCAGCACGGCCCCAATCCCTTCCAGCGAGAGGTTCATCTCGGTGTTGAACCGATCGGCGCTGCGCGGAGACAGATAGCTGGTGTGCGGTTCGATGGCGCGGGCGAAGGAGTTCATGAAGAGCTGGAACACGTCCTCGCTCTCGGTCTGGGACATCCGCTTGATGGCGTTGTTGTAACGCTTGCCAAGCAGCTCCTTGATCTCGGGCCACTCCTTGCCGCTGAGCTTGAGGCTCAGGGCATCGAACTTGACCCGCTGACGCCACAGCTCGTTGAGCTCGGCTTCATCCTTGGGCCAGGGAGCCCCTTCCCGATCGAAGACGTAATTGTCTTTCTGGGTAAAATCGAAGGGAGTGTCGAGCAGTTTGAGGGCGTATTCGAACCGCTCGTACCGCCGCTGCTGACTCAGGTTGAACATCTCGTAGGCCGGAGCCAGTCGCCCTCGCTCGAGGTCGGTGTCAAAACCGGTACGATATTTCTCAAAACGGCTGATGTCAGAGGCCAGAAACAGGTTGCGGCTGTAGTCCAGATTCTCCAGATACTTGTCAAAGATCACGGAGGAAAAGGCGTCGTCCAGCTTGAACTGTTTGTAGTGGGAGCGGGTAAACAGATTGGCAATTCGCTTGCTGGCCGTAGCATGTTGGCTCTCTTGAGCCAACACAGGCAAATCACTTTCCTTGAGCACCGGCTCGATGGCCTGTGCGATCCCGGCAAGCGCCAGGCTACAGGCAACGAGTGAAAAACGAATCACGCCATGCTTCAACATTCGTCTCCTTAGAGAACCAGATGCTCGAACTTGACCCGCAACATCATGCCGGTCTGCAATTGAACCTGTACGTCATCCTTGGTCACTTCCTTGATGGTCGCAGGCACAGGGGACTTGCCCAGCACGACGCGCACGCCCTGCTCGACTTTCAGGGTAGCGGCATCCACTTTCACCAGCGGCGCATCGGCGACCGGTGCAGCCTTGGGAGCAGGGGCGGACTTGGGCTTGTCGGAGCGGGGAGCGTCAGCCTTGCGCGGCGCGTTGCGACGCGGCTGCTTGGGCTTGTCTTCCTTCTCCTTGGTGTTGGTGCGGCGGCTGGCAAAGACACGTTCCTTGCTCTCCTTGAGCGCCTGTTTGGCATGCTCGATGTGCTCTTCGGTGAGCAGCTCGCCCGGGTTGCCGTCCAGATCGACACGGGCCTGGCCAGCCTTGAGGCCATGCAGGTAACGCCAGCTGGAGGTGTATTGACGCAGAGCAGAGCGCAGCATGGTCTTGGAGACTCTCTCGTCATCAGCAAGACGCGCGGCCAGATCCTGGAAGATGCCAATCTTGAGTGGCTTGGCCTCTCCTTCAGCGATGAAGCAGGCCGGGAATTTCTCGACCAGGTAGGCGACGATCTCTTTACTGTTCTTCAGCTTTTCAGTGTTTTCCATGTATAACCTTGGCTTTCATATAGACGCACGGGCATGCCCGAACACAACAAAGGCCCCATTATAGAGAGCTTGGGACCTTTTGCGAACCATCTAGCAATGACTTAGAGCATGCTTTCCAAAATTTGCACCGTTTCTTCGAGGCCAATCCGGTCCTGCTCGTCAAAGCGGTTAAAGATTGGACTGTCGATGTCCAGCACCCCGATGATCTCCCCGCCACGGCGCAGCGGGATCACGATTTCCGAGTTGCTGGCACCGTCGCACGCAATGTGCCCCGCGAACTGGTGCACGTCGTCCACCAGCTGGGTCTTGCCCTCGGCAACCGCAGTGCCACAGACGCCGCGCCCGACCGGGATGCGCACACAGGCCGGCTTGCCCTGGAACGGGCCGAGCACCAGGGTCTCGCCCTGCAGCAGGTAGAAACCAACCCAGTTGATGTCAGCAAGTTCCTGATTGAGCAGGGCAGACAGGTTTGCCAGGGTGGCGATCATGTCGGGTTCGCCCTCTAGCAATGCCTGGGCCTGCTGGTTGAGCGTGCGATAAAATGCTTGTTTTTCAATCATGATTAAATGAACTTCACTCTTTGATAATCAATGCAAGGTACCGTCCTGCCTGAAAATTTCAAATCAATTTTCATTTATCCCCCCTCCTGGGGCCCGATGAGAGTCCGTTCAACGTGCCGCGCCCAACGTCAGTTGATGGCGCTGGCCATTGCTCCACTCGATGGTCAAGAGCCAGTCCATCGCCTCTGCCGTACAACTTCCCACCTGGGTCACCCCTCGCCACCCCGCATCGCTGGCTTCAAACAGCACGGGGATGAGCCCCATGAACATCTCCTTGCCCTCGAGCCAGGCCTTGACCGGCGTAATGGCCGGCACACCCCCTTGAAGGCGCAGGACAAAGTCATGTTCAGGGCGGATCGGCAAGCCATCGATGCTGACCGTCAGCGGGCGATCCCCGACGATGAGGCGGCAGGGGCTGTGGGACAGATCACAAATCTGAACATTGGAGCCCTCTGCATGGTCGCTTCCTGTGCCTGAAAACCAGGTTCGATAGGCCATCAGGGAGAGCAAAATGACCAGCACCATGGACAGGTGGACGATTTTGCGTGAAGTGAGTCTCTCTTTCATGAAAAAACAGCTCTGTAAGGTACGTAGAAAATGTAATTTTCGTGATCTGGCTCAAGGTAAAAACTGGCGGACATGAGACCCGCTGGAGCCAAATATATCACTGTTTGTACTGTTATTTTACCGGTCATTTCAGTATCATTCTCAATGGATTTTCATTTAACCACCTTTTGCTTTTCCTTTTATTAACAGATGTTAACGAGGGGATTTTGCAAAACCGGGGTGAAAATGGCCCAGGACACCGGGCAACACTAACAACAGCATCGGAAGCGGAATACAACGATGAGCCATACAACAAACCACCCTGAGTACAACTACACCGTTGTGCGCCAGTTCACCGTCATGACGATTGTCTGGGGTATCGTCGGCATGTCGGTGGGTGTATTGATTGCAGCCCAGTTGATCTGGCCTGCCCTCAACTTCGACACCCCCTGGCTGACGTACAGCCGTCTGCGTCCCCTGCATACCAATGCGGTCATCTTTGCATTTGGTTGCAGCGCCCTGATGGCCACCTCCTTCTACGTGGTGCAACGCACCTGTCAGGTCCGGCTGTTTGGTGGTCCCCTCGCCTCCTTCGTGTTCTGGGGCTGGCAGGCGATCATTCTGTCTGCAGCCATCTCGCTGCCGCTGGGGTACACCACCTCCAAAGAGTACGCCGAGCTGGAGTGGCCCATCGACATCGCCATCGCCGTGGTCTGGGTGAGCTATGCCATCGTCTTCTTCGGCACCTTGGTCAAGCGCACCACCTCCCACATCTATGTGGCGAACTGGTTCTTCGGTGCCTTCATCATCACGGTGGCCGTACTGCACATCGTCAACAACATGGAAGTGCCGCTCTCCGGCATGAAGTCCTACTCCATGTACTCCGGTGCCATGGATGCCATGGTGCAGTGGTGGTATGGCCACAACGCAGTGGGCTTCCTGCTGACAGCGGGCTTCCTTGGCATGATGTACTATTTCGTGCCCAAGCAGGCGGGTCGCCCCGTCTACTCCTACCGCCTCTCCATCGTGCACTTCTGGGCGCTGATCTCCCTCTATATCTGGGCCGGTCCGCACCACCTGCACTATACCGCCCTGCCTGACTGGGCCCAGTCGCTGGGCATGGTGATGTCCCTCATCCTGTTCGTGCCCTCCTGGGGCGGCATGATCAACGGCATCATGACCCTCTCGGGTGCCTGGCACAAGCTGCGTTATGACCCCATCCTGCGCTTCCTGATCGTCTCCCTGTCGTTCTACGGCATGTCGACCTTCGAAGGCCCCATGATGGCGATCAAGACCGTCAACGCCCTCTCCCACTACACCGACTGGACTATCGGTCACGTTCACTCCGGTGCCCTGGGCTGGGTTGCCATGGTGTCCATCGGTGCCGTCTACCACCTGATCCCGAACCTGTTCGGGCAGGGGCGCATGTACAGCATCAAGCTCATCAACGTCCACTTCTGGCTGGCCACCGTGGGCACCGTGCTCTATATCGTCGCCATGTGGATTTCCGGTGTGATGCAGGGCCTGATGTGGCGTGCGGTCAACGACGACGGCACCCTGACCTACAGCTTCGTGGAGGCGCTGCAAGCTTCCTATCCCTTCTACTTCGTGCGCTTCCTGGGTGGCTGCTTCTTCGTCACCGGCATGCTGCTGATGGCCTACAACGCCTATCGCACCGTCACTGCGCCCAAGGGTTCTCTGGAACCCGTCGCACAGCCAGCCTGATTTGAAGGGGTTTAAAGCATGAGCAACAACAACCGTCACGAGATTTTTGAAAAAAGCGTCCCCATGCTGGTGATTGGCATCATCTTCGCCATCAGCCTGGGGGGCCTGGTGGAAATCACCCCCCTGTTCTTCCAGAAGCAGACCAACGAGCCGGTGGAGGGCCTCAAGCCCTACACCGCCCTGCAGATGGAAGGACGCGACATCTACATCCGCGAAGGCTGCACCGTCTGCCACAGCCAGATGATCCGCCCGTTCCGCGCCGAGACCGAACGCTACGGCCACTACTCGGTTGCCGGCGAGAGCGTCTGGGAGCACCCCTTCCTGTGGGGCTCCAAGCGTACCGGCCCGGATCTGGCCCGGGTCGGCGGCCGCTACTCCGATGACTGGCATCGCGCCCACCTCATCAACCCGCGTGACGTGGTGCCCGAGTCCAACATGCCGGCCTTCCCCTGGCTCGAGACCAATGTGCTGAGCGGCGAGTTGACTGGCAAGAAGCTGGCTCTGTTCCGGGATCACTTCGGCGTGCCCTATACCGATGCCGACATCGCTGGCGCCGGTGAGGCCGTCAAGGGCAAGACCGAGCTGGATGCGCTGATCGCCTATCTGCAATCACTGGGCCATGCCCTGAAATAAGGAGTCGGGATATGGATTACGGCACATTTCGCGGCCTGTACACCCTGCTGCTGATGGTCATCATGATTGGCATCATCGTCTGGGCCTACAGCAAGCGCCGCAAGGCTTCTTTCGACGAGGCCGCCAACCTGGTTTTTGCCGATGACGAGCAACCCAGTGCTGATAACAAGAACGCAGGAGCGAAGCAATAATGAGCACTCTGTTTAGCATTTTTGTGACCGTCATAAGCCTTGGCACCATTCTCGGCTGCTTCCTGCTGCTGGCTTGGTGCATGAAGGACAAGATGGGAGCCGAAGAGGGCAAACCCATGGGTCACACCTTCGACGGCATCGAGGAGATCAACAATCCCCTGCCGAAGTGGTGGTCCTATATGTTCCTCTTCTTCATCGTCACCGGGCTCATCTACCTGCTCGCCTTCCCGGGCCTTGGCAACTTCAAGGGTCTGCTGGGCTGGCAGAGCTCCAACCAGGATGTGCGTTCCCTGGCCGAGTCCAAGGCGGCGGCCGAGTCTGCCAAGGCCGAAGGACGCGCGGTGGAATACGACCGGGAACTCGCCAAGGCCGACGAGATCTTCGGCGCCAAGTTCCGCGAGCTGACCTATCAGGCTGACGGCAAGAGCTACAAGGAGATCACCGAGATCGCCAAGGATCCGGAAGCCCTGAAGGTGGGTCAGCGCCTGTTCCTGCAAAACTGTTCCCAGTGTCATGGCTCCGATGCCCGCGGTGGTCGCGGTTTCCCAAACCTGACCGACAGCGAATGGCAGTGGGGCGGCGCACCCGACCAGATCAAGACCACCATCATGGGCGGTCGTCAGGGGATCATGGCCGCCTGGGGCGAGATCCTGGGTCAGGACGGGGTGAAAGAGGTTGCCTCCTATGTGCTGAGCCTCTCCGGTCGTAAGGTTGATCTGGTGGAAGCCAAGAAAGGGGAAGCACGCTTTGCCATGTGCGCCGCCTGCCACGGTCCGGATGCCAAGGGCGGCATCGCCTTCGGCGCACCGGATCTCACCAACAACATCTGGCTCTATGGCGGCTCCCGTCAGGTGGTCGAACAGACCATCACCCACGGGCGCCACGGCGTGATGCCGGCCTGGAAGGACATTCTGGGGGAAGACAAGGTACATCTGCTCGCTTCCTACGTTTACAGCTTGTCCCACAACGATCGGCAAAATCAGCAGTAACATGTGATAAGCACGTGATTAATCAGCAAAAAGCCTCGACTCTTCGAGGCTTTTTGCTATCTTGTGTTGGCTGAATTACCGCCATTTCGTTAACCATTTGTTTCGGTAGCATCATGACTCAACCCTGGTATCGCCAATTCTGGCCCTGGTTCATCATCGCCCTCCCCTGCGCCGCCGTGGTAGGCAGCATCGCCACCGCCATCATTGCCAGCAAGGATGGGGTCAACCTGGTGGCGGAGGACTACTACAAGCAGGGCAAGGAGATTAACCAGGATCTCAGCAAGTTCGATCGCGCCGAGGCGCTCGGCATCCGTATCGCCCTCAATGTCAGCGACAAGGAGCTGACGTTAAATCCACTGTCCGGGGATTTCCCCCTCGGGCAGGCACTGCACCTCTCCCTGTTTCATCCCACGTTGGCGGGCCTGGACAGCGAACATCTGCTGACGGCCGATGGCAAGGGAGTCTATCGCCTGATGCTCGACAAGCCCCTCACCGGCAAGTGGCACGTGCGGGTCGATGCCTTCAACCATGAATGGCGCCTCCAGGAGACGGCACAACTGCCGACTCAGGCAGCGATTGAGCTCGATCCCAAGGGACGTTGAATCACGAAGGCAGGGTGATCGGCACGCCGGTCAGCCGCCCTTCTCCCCGACCCGGCCTGCAGGGCTGCATCAAAGAGGGATGATCACCATGACCGGCTGTTTTCACTGTGGTGAACCGGTTCCCACTGGCAGTAACTTTACTCTCGAGATCAAAGGCATCGCTCAGCCGATGTGTTGCCCTGGCTGTCAGGCCGTGGCACAGACCATTCTCGAATGCGGCCTCGCCAGTTATTACGAACACCGCACCGCTCCCGGCATCAAGGGGGAACTGGTGCCCGAAGAGCTCGCCGCCCTCACCCACTACGATCTGGCGGAGGTGCAGCAGGAGTTCGTCACCGACACCGGTACAGGTCGCGAAACTACGCGCGAGATCCAACTGACGGTGGAAGGTTTGACCTGCGCCGCCTGTGCCTGGCTCATCGAGCGGCACCTGATGACCCTGCGCGGTCTGCGTTACATCAACGTCAATACCACCACCCATCGCGCCCGCATCAAGTGGGATCCGGCCCAGCTCTCTTTGAGCGACATTCTCAAGGGCTTTGCCAGGGTCGGCTATCGCGCCTATCCCTTCCAGACTCATCAGCAGGAAGCGCTCTACGCCAAAGAGGTGCGCAGCTACATGTTCCGCATGGCGCTGGCCGGCCTTGGCTCCATGCAGGTGATGATGTGCGCCGTGGCACTCTACATGGACCTCTTCATCAGCGTGGAAGAGGAGTTCATGATCTACTTCAAGTGGATAAGCCTTCTGCTCTCCACCCCCATCATGATCTACTCGGCCCAGCCTTTTTACGTGGGGGCATGGCGCAGCCTGAAGCAGGGGCACCTCTCCATGGATGTTTCGGTGTCGCTGGCACTGATCGGCGCCTTCGTCGCCTCCATCTGGGCCACGGTCTTCAACACGGGTGAGGTCTATTACGACTCCATCACCATGTTCGTCTTTTTCCTGCTGTTGGGCCGTCTGCTGGAACTGCGAGCGAGGCGCAAGGCGTCGGAGTCGAGCTCCAACCTGGCGCGCCTGGTACCCATCATGGCAACCCGCATCGATGATGACGGCGAGCACGAGGTGGCCGCCAAGACGCTGCGAGTCGGAGACAGGGTGCGGGTACTCGCGGGGGCCACCCTGCCGGCAGACGGCATCGTCACCCTGGGCCAGGCCAGCCTCAACGAATCCATGCTGACTGGCGAACAGTTGCCTCTGCTCAAACAGGCCGGAGATCCCGTCTATGCAGGCACCATCAACACCGATGCCCCCCTGGAGATCCGGGTCAGCCATTCCATTGAAGAGTCGCGTCTGGCCCAGATCATGCGCCTGCAGGATCATGCTCTGGACGACAAGCCCGCCATCGCCCAACTGGCGGACGTGCTGTCGCGCCACTTTATCCTGGTGCTCCTGATCATTGCGTCCGCGGTCTGGACCTTCTGGCATTTTCATCAGCCCGAGCGGGCCTTCTGGGTCACCCTGGCGGTGCTGGTGGCGACCTGTCCCTGCGCCCTCTCGCTGGCCACCCCGACCGCACTGACCTCGGCCACTGCCAACCTGACCCGCAGCGGCATCCTGCTGCGCCGCGGCCACGTGCTGGACATTCTGACCCGGGCCAACCGCATCGTGATGGACAAGACGGGAACCCTGACCACGGGCAACATCAGCCTGGTGAGCACCCAGCCCCTCGGCGAGCTCGACGCAGCCCGCTGCCTCGCACTCGCCCATGCCCTGGAGACCTACTCCGAGCACCCCATCGCCCGTGCGTTTCGAAGCAAACCACTGGCGGACGGGGTGCCGCTCGCCGCCAGCGACGTCACCCCCGTCATCGGCCACGGCGTGCAGGGAGTAATTGAGGGCAAGCATTACCGCATCGGCAGTGCACGCTGGCTCGAACTGGCGCAAGAAGAGAATGCCGCTCAAGGGCTGACCATCTATCTGGCCGATGAACACGGACTGCTGGCCCGTTTCATCCTGGCCGACACGCTGCGCCCCGATGCCGGTGCACTGATCCAGGCCTTCAAGGAGGCAGGCCTGCAAACCACCATTCTCACCGGCGACGGTTCGGACCAGGCGGACATGCTGGCCCGCGAGCTGGGGGTCGATGAGCTGGTAAAAGGGGTCACCCCGGACGGCAAGCTGGCCTATCTCAAGGCCCGGGAAGCGGCCGGGGATATCAGCATCATGGTGGGAGATGGCATCAACGACGCCCCTGTGCTGGCCGGCGCCCACGCGTCCTTTGCCATGGCGGGGGGCACGGATCTGGCCAAGAACAGTGCCGACGCCATCCTGCTGGCCGACGATCTCTCCCGTCTGCTGGCCGCCCGGGCCCTGGCCCTGCGCACTCGCAAGATCATCAAGGAGAACTTTGCCTGGTCCATCGGCTACAACCTGCTTGTGCTGCCGCTGGCTGCAAGTGGCTGGCTCCCCCCTTATCTGGCGGCTGCTGGCATGTCCCTGAGCTCCCTCATCGTGGTCACCAACTCCATGCGGCTCAACCGGTGAGCAGCCATCTGGCATCCTCCCGGGTGGCGGCACCTCTTGCCTCGCCGGGTTATCATCCCCCTTTCACCACAGGGTCCGCGCCATGAACATTATCTTCGTCCTCATCCCCATCGCCATCCTGTTCGTTGTCATTGCCGGCGCCGTCTTCTTCTGGGCCATCCGCTCCGAGCAGTTCGAGGATCTCGACAGGCAGGGCTCCAACATCCTGTTTGACGAGGAGCAGCGCCCCTTGCCCCCCTCTGAACAACAAGCAGAACAGGAAAACAGGCCCCATGACCAGCAGCCTTGACCTCATGGGCGCCCTGCTGGTCGGGCTTGCCGGTGCCGGCCACTGTATCGGCATGTGTGGCGGCGTGTCCGCAGCGCTCTCCATGGCCATACCTGCCGAGAAGCAGCATTTTTGGGGCAGGCTCGGTTATCTGCTCAACTACAACCTGGGGCGCATCCTGAGCTATGTGCTGGCGGGCGCGCTGGTGGGCGGCTTGCTCGCCACCACCACGGAGATAGGCGCTGGCAAACACGCCCTGGCAGGGCTTCGCCTCATCGCCGCCCTGCTGATGATAGCGCTCGGCCTCTACTTGGCTGGCTGGTGGCATGGCGTCTTGCTGCTCGAGCGCATCGGTGCGAAGTTCTGGCCTCTCATCAAGCCGCTGGCAGGCAGGTTTCTCCCGTTTACATCAGCCAGGCAGGCCCTCCCCTTTGGTATGATATGGGGCTGGCTCCCTTGCGGCCTCGTCTACTCCATGCTGACCTGGAGCGCTGCCGCAGGCTCCGCGAGTGGCGGGGCACTCATCATGCTCTTTTTCGGCCTCGGCACCCTGCCGACCCTGTTTGCGCTAGGGGGGCTGGCAGACCGATTGCGCTACTGGCTCACCCTGCGCAGCCTGCGCCTTGGGGGCGCCTTGCTGCTTATTGCCTACGGGATCCACACCCTCTGGATCGGGATGGCGTCCTTTTGAAACCCTATCCAAAACGGATGAGATGGTGGTAAACTTGTTTGATATAAATCAATTATTCATTTGAGCCTATGATCCCGGACAAGAAACCTGGCAGACGTATTCAGAGCGGTGGCTGTGCAATTCATTGCCAGGATTGCAGCATCAGCCAGCTCTGCATCCCCTTCACCCTGAACGATAACGAGCTCGATCAGCTCGACAGCATCATCGAGCGCAAAAAGCCGTTCCAGAAGGGTGAAGAGTTGTTCAAGGCCGGCGATGAGCTCAAGTCGCTCTATGCCATACGTTCCGGGACCATCAAGTCATACACCATCACCGAACAGGGTGACGAACAGATCACCGCCTTCCACCTCGCCGGTGATCTGGTCGGTTTCGACGCCATCCACAAGCAGGCCCACCCCTCCTTCGCCCAGGCGCTGGAAACCGCCATGGTGTGCGAAATACCGTTCGATGTGCTCGACGACCTCTCTGGCAAGATGCCCAAACTGCGCCAGCAGATCATGCGGCTGATGAGCAACGAGATCATGGGCGACCAGGAGATGATACTGCTGCTCTCCAAAAAGAACGCCGAAGAGCGCCTCGCTGCCTTCCTGCACAATCTCTCGGTTCGTTTCTCCGAGCGCGGCTTCTCCGCCAAGGAGTTCCGCCTCTCCATGACCCGTGGAGACATCGGCAACTACCTCGGTCTCACCGTCGAGACCATCAGCCGCCTGCTGGGCCGTTTCCAGAAATCCGGTCTCATCAGCGTCAAAGGCAAATACATTACTGTACTGGACAACGTTGCCTTGGGCGTCATGGCCGGAGCCACTCGTCCTCCCTGCGGTTAATCCCCGTTTATTCCTTTTTTGCCGGATCGGATCACCCTGAAATTTGATCCGGCACACCTTGCCGTCTCCCCCCTTGGACTAAGCTGTAATAGCTAAAGAGTTGCCATCATTGGCCTTTTTACCAAGGAGGAGAACATGGTCAAGTACCGAAACATTCTGGTGGTGATCAATCCCGAGGAGGAGCGCCAGATCGCGCTCGAGCGCGCGGTCAAGGTCGCCGAGCTGGATGAGGGCGCCCAGCTGACCCTGCTCCTGACGATTTACGACTTCTCTTACGAGATGACCGCCATGCTCTCGGCAGACGAGCGGGAAGAGATGCGCCATGGTGTCATCGCCCAGCGTCGGGAGTGGCTCGACGAGATCCTAACTCCCTATCGGGCCAGAGGGCTGGAATGCGAAGTGAAAGTGCTTTGGCACAACCGTCCCTTCGAGTGCGTCATTCAGGAAGTGCTGGAACAGCGTCACGATCTGGTCGTCAAGGCGACTCACAAACACTCCTTCCTGCAAACCTTCATCTTCACCCCCACCGACTGGCACCTGCTGCGCAAATGCCCCTGTCCGGTTCTGCTGGTAAAAGAAGGGCACTGTCAACGGGGGGGCAACCTGATTGCCGCCATCAACTGCTCGAGCGATGACAAGGAGCAGAAGGTGCTTAACGAGCGGATCACCCGCGAGGGGATCGCCATCGCCGAGCTGCTTGGTGCCAGTCTCTATCTGGTCAACACCTACCCGGGCACCCCGGTCAATGTCGCCATCGAACTGCCAGAGTTCGATCCCAACGCCTACAACGATGCCATTCGCAAACACCATGAAGATCTGCTGCGGGAACATGCCGATCAATTCGGCATCAACCACATGTGGACCAAGGTGGCGGAAGGCTTGCCGGAGGAGGTGCTGCCGGACATGGCGGACGATCTGAATGCCACCCTGATGATCATGGGATGCGTCGGCCGTACCGGCCTCTCTGCCGCCCTGCTTGGCAACACCGCCGAGCACGTGGTGGACAGGCTCAACTGCGACATTCTCATCCTCAAACCCGACGATTACAGCTGCCCTGTGGATGACAGGCGTCATCCTGCATAAGCGTTTCTTGCCCTCCCCCGGGACATGGCTATAATAAGCCGCTTATTTTTGTCCCGGGTTTGAGGCCATGCTAGAAGAGCTTAACGCCAAAGAGAAATACAGTTTCAACAAGCTGCAGAAACGTCTGCGGCGCAACGTGGGCCAGGCCATCGCCGACTTCAACATGATTGAAGAGGGTGACAAGATCATGGTCTGCCTGTCTGGCGGCAAGGACAGCTTTGCCATGCTCGACATCCTGATGAGCCTGAAGGCCAGCGCCCCCATCCATTTCGATCTGGTGGCCGTCAACCTGGATCAGAAGCAACCCGGCTTCCCCGAGCACGTGCTGCCCGAATACCTGAGCACTCTCGGCATCGACTTCAAGATCGTGGAAGAAGATACCTATTCCATCGTCAAGGAGAAGGTACCGGAGGGCAAGACTACCTGCGCGCTCTGCTCCCGCCTGCGCCGCGGCATTCTGTATCGCACCGCCCAGGAGCTGGGCTGTACCAAGATCGCCCTTGGCCATCACCGTGACGACATCCTCGAGACCCTGTTCCTCAACATGTTTTACGGTGGCAAGCTCAAATCCATGCCCCCCAAGCTGGTGAGCGACGATGGCAAGAACGTGGTGATCCGCCCCCTGGCCTACTGCAAGGAGAAAGATCTGGTGCGCTATGCCGAGGTCAAGGCCTTCCCCATCATCCCCTGCAACCTGTGCGGCTCCCAGGAGAACCTGCAGCGCCAGGCCATCAAGCAGATGATGCAGGAGTGGGATCGCCGCTTCCCAGGCCGTCTCGAGACCATGTTCACCGCCATTCAGGACGTGATCCCGAGCCACCTGCTCGATCACCAGCTGTTTGACTTCAAGAGCATCAATCGCGACTCCGGCATCATCGACGGTGGCGACAAGGCATTTGATCCGCCCGAGCTGCCCAAGGCGCCGCTGCTGGACATCGACGAGATGGACATGCTGGACGTGATTGAGGTGCGCTAAGCCCCGTCACCCACAAAAAAGGAGCGCCAGGCGCTCCTTTTTTCATTCTGGCAATCTGCGGACTCGGGTCGCTACTCCTTGTGTAGCCAGGGGGTCAGGCGCAGGATCTCCCCTTGCAGTTGCAGCTTGCCCTGGGCAAACCCCTTCAGCTGCGCATTGCTGAGCAGCAGTTGCCCCTGCTGCCAGGAGACGGCCTCCTGACGGGCACCCTCCACAAGGTAGGCTGTGCCTGCGGGCGCCACCATGGAGATTCGCACCCCTTCCATCTTGGGCAGGAAATACTGGCCGACCATGCCGGCCATCTTGTCGAGCAATCGCTGCATCTGCTGCTGACGCGAGACAAGTTCGGCCAGCGGCACCTCGGGTGTGGCGGGGGCGTCAGCCATCACCTGTACCGACAGATCACAGGCGGCGTGGGCCTCGGTGAGCCCCACCACCACGATCGCCTTGTCGAGGTTGAGATCATCGTCATAGGGCAGACGCAGTTCGCCATCCACCGTGACCTCGGCGGGCACATCCCTGTCCGGGGTCGAGACCCGTGCCGAGGTGAGCCCGCAGCGCCGACCGTTCTGTTGACTGGCCAGATAAAAGCCCAGTCTGGCGTGGCCAAATTCCCCCTTGGCGAAGGTCTTCATCTGGCTGTAGAAGGTGCCGTAGTCGAGTTCAAGGGACGGCTCAGCCTGTCCCAGCATGGGCATCAGCAGGAGCGCCGCCATCCCGTATCGCTTGTTCATATGCCATCCTTTTGCATCATGCTCCGGGCGGGTCGACACCGGCTGACCCCTGGTATTCCATTATGCGTTGAAATGATCCGGGCCCTGCCCGTCGTTGCCACTGGCAACCTCGGTCACTTCGACTGCCACCCCACACAGATCCCGGTAGAGAATGCCCTTGCAGTTGAAGTAGAGCGGCGCCACCCAGATAAGTCCCAGCCCCATGGGGATGAGCGCCAGGAAGAAGAGTGCCAGCATGACCCCGTGCAGCAGCACTATGCTGGGCCAGCCCCGGGCAAAGAGCTTGAGGGAGACCAGAATGGCCTGAGCCGGGGAAAGACCGCGCTCCAGCACCAGAGGTACGGTAAACACCAGCCCCATGCCCACCAGGGCGGAAGGGATGAAGGCCAGCATCACAGGCACACCCAGCAGCTCGAACAGGGGTCCAAACAGGCTGGTGATGAGGCTGCCGAGCAGACTCAGGCTGCCCAGGCGCAGGAAGTGGCGGAAGAAGTCGAACACCTGGCTCGGCCGGGCGCGTACCCCCACCGACTGCTGCAACCCCAGCATGTCGAGGGAGGAGGTCATGGGTGACATGATCACCGTGGCCAGCAGGCTCAGGATCAGGGCCATATCCATATCCCCTCCTTCACGGGCGACATAGGGCGTCAGCAAGGTATTGCTCAGCAGGATCCAGATTGCCATGACCCCGGCGATGGCCAGCGCCAATCCGAAACCGGTGCGACGAGTCTGTTGCCACCCCTCTTTCAACACCCCTTGCAGGTCCAGACGATATCCCTGGCTGAGGGACTGTTCGAGGGTTCCACCGATCCGCATTCTATTACTCAATTGACTGTCCAACATTCACTGACGACTGATCCAAGGTGGCACATTATAGCGGTTTGAACCGGCATGCGTAGCCGTTTTTCCTGTTATCTTCCGTTCAGAAAGCCATTGATACCAAAGGCCTTGCAGCCCTACTTGATGAAGTTCCCCTCACCCTTGCAATGCTGTTCAGATAAGCACTTTTTTGACTGATTATTCATAAATTGGATTTGAGTTGAGGGGGCAAGGCTGTGTCCAGTCGATCTTCCTCCAGCCTTTATCCAGCGGGGCTTGCAATAGAAAGAGGGAGGCATCATGCCTCCCTCGCTTTTTTGTCCTGATACTACGTGGACTGGAACTCAAATTCTCTTAAGTGAACAGCATTGCCCTCACCCTTGGCCCCTCTGTCCAACGGGAGTAGGATGTTGACATCCTCCCCCACCTTAGCGCTTCGCGTCACAGGAGGGGGATTCCCATTACTGGGTGATAGCTGCTCGCGCAGTACCGGGTTCCTGCTTCATCGGGCGGCCTGATTGCACCACGCCTCCACAGGCTAAAACGGCGTGTCC
>NZ_JAGKRI010000168.1:5261-9146 GCF_017939255.1 Aeromonas sp. Prich7-2 | reverse complement strand
GTGCAAACTACCCGATGCACACGAGTGTGCTGGAAGGGGTGAACAACAAGATCAAAGTGATAAAGCGCATGGCATATGGATTTAGGGACTCAGAATACTTTTTTCTGAAAATCAAGGCGGCCTTCCCCGGAAAGCCGCGATGAACCCTTTCCTGGGGGATGCCCGGTGTCAGGTATCCATCACCAGAGTGGGCCATGACTTGGGGGAAGGAGTGTGCTCTTATCATGGGGGGACTGCGAAGAGGGGCTGTCATCTCTCTTCGTGAGAGGCTTGATGCCTTATTCGAGCCTCTATGTCTGTGTTATCACCCCAAGGAATGAGGTTTAGACGGATCTATGCTCGCACTCTCGATAGTCAGTCCACACGGGACAAATATCGCGTCAGGTAAAAAGACATTGGAAGTCCGTTCCTGGTGCCCTCCATCTCTGCCTGTTCGTGATTTAGTGATCGTTGAAAATTCAGTATTTTTATCTCTCGATATGCCAGTTGATCCTGATGGCAAAGTCGTTGCGATCGTCGACATTGAAGAGGTGCATGAATGGCAACCCGATGAAGTCGCCGCCGCCTGCTCGAGTGGCTGGGTGCCCGGCTACTGGGCTTGGCGTATTGCTAATGTTCGCCCCATTGTGGATGGCTCCGTTGTGCCCGCCCAGCGCAAGCTTTATGAGATTGACCCACAGAGCCTGACGCCGGGCATGAGCTACCAGGTGGCGGACAACGCCGAACCCCATCGCTCCTATACCGAACTGGGCGCTCGCCTCTTTATCGTCGATTGAGCTGCCCTCTTTCCCCTTGCGCTTCAGGAACTTGCCATGCTTGAACTCAGACCCAACTGCGAGTGCTGTGACCGGGATCTGCCCGCCGACACGGCGACGGCCTACATCTGCTCCTTCGAGTGCACCTTCTGCGCGGAGTGCAACGATCAGTATCTGCACCTGACCTGCCCCAACTGTGGCGGCGAGCTGGTGAGGCGCCCGCGCCGCCCGGCGGCCAAGCTGGTGAACAACCCCGCCTCCCTCCAGCGCGTCTTCAATCCGGCTCTGAAAGCGGCGCTGGGCAAGGGGGGCTAGGGCCCTCCCTTCATGGGAGGGGCTGGGCTGGCAACTGGCTCGCCCCTGTGGCTCTTGACCTTCTCCCGGCGGCAGCCCCTATCAAGGGGGCTCACACCAAAGGAGCAAAAGATGACGGAGCGATTCGAAGGAGAAGGGGCGAAGGCCTATGACAGCCGCATCCCCCTGCTGGTGCCAGGCTACGAGCTGCTGCACCAGCTTTGTGCCTCCCGGCTGATGGCCGCGCTGGGCCAGGAGGCCCGGGTGCTGCTGGTGGGGGTGGGCACGGGCAGCGAGTTGCTGCTGCTTGGCCGTCTCTGCCCCCGCTGGACCTTTGTGGCCCAGGATATCTCGGCGGACATGCTGGCCCAGGCCAGGATGCGGGCCGAGCAGGCGGGCATGGGGGAGAGGGTGTGCTGGCACCTGGGCGCATTGCCTGTGGTGGATAAGCCTTGCGATGGTGCACTCTGTCTGCTGGTTCTGCATTTTCTGGCGCAAGATGCCAAAGCCGCGCTATTGGGTGATATTCATCGCCAGCTCAATCCTGGCGCTTCCCTGCTGCTGGCGGATCTGATGGCGCCCACGGACCCGCTTGAGCGCAAGGCGATGGGGTTGCAAGCCGCCCTCGCCGGTTTGCCGCTTCCTGCCTGCGAGCAGATGGTGCGCCGCCTCGGAGAGGATTTCACCTCCCTGGACGAGGGACAGACCCGGCGCCTCTTGCAAGGGGCCGGTTTCGCGGAGGCGCACCGCTTCTTTCAGGCGCTGGGGTTTCACGGCTGGCTGGCGCAGCGGCAGTGAGCCCTGGCCGGGTGGCGCCGGATCAACGAGAGGCCCTCTCCAGCGTCAGCAGTGCCTGCTTGATGGGCAGGCCTCCCGCATAGCCGGTGAGGCTGCCATTCTGGCCGATCACCCGGTGGCAGGGGATGATGATGGAGAGCGGATTGCGACCGTTCGCGGCACCCACCGCCCGCACCGCGTTTGGCTTGCCGATGGTGCGGGCGATGTCGCCGTAGCTGCGGGTCTCCCCGTAGGGGATGTCGCACAGCGCCTGCCACACCGCTTGCTGAAACGCCGTGCCCCTGGGGGCGAGCGGCAGGGTGAAGCGCTGCAACCGGCCCGCGAAGTAGTCCCGAAACTCGGCGAGGAAGGGGGCGAGCGCCTCGCCGTCCTGTAGCCAGTCCTGCATGTCGGGCAGCGGCCGCAGTCCGGCCAGGAAGTCCACATGGACCAGACCGCGTTCGTCGATGGCGACCAGCAGTTCGCCCTGGTCGGTGGGCATCATGTCATAGCGGATCATGGGCTCTTCTCCTCGTCTTGTGTCTGTGTTGGCCGGGTGAGCAGCGCCGGTTGTTCACTCATGGCGTGCCACAGCCAGCTCGCGGCATAGGCGCGCCACGGCTGCCAGGGGGCGCTGCGCGCTGTCACCTCTTTCACCGGCAGCTTGTCACCGCCCCCCAGCGCCTTTTGCAGCACGAGATCCGAGGCGGGGAAGGCATCCGTGTCCAGCCCGCAGCGCAGCCGCCAGTAAGCGACCGTCCAGGGACCTATGCCCGGCAGCGCGAGCAGTTGCTCGTCGCTTGCCGTGGCGAGGGTGAGTGCGCCGCTTGCGAGCGCCGAGGCCAGCCCTTGCAGGGTGCGGATGCGGCTGCCCGGCATGCCGATACCGTCGAGATCCAGCTCGCACAGCTGGGTCGGGGTGGGCAGCTGCGCGGTGCCGAACTGCGCCAGGGTGCGCGCCACCAGGCGCCCCATGATGGTGATGGCACCCTTGACCGACACCTGCTGGCCGACGATGGCGCGCAGCATCACCTCGTATTCATCCCACCCCCCCGGCAGCCGCACCCCGGGCCAGCGTCCCTGGATGCCGGCGAGCAGCGGATCCTGCCCCAGGTGTTCGCCGATGCGGCTCATGTCGGCGTCGAGATCCCACATGCGGCGCACGCGGTACAGGATGTCCGGCAGCGCACCCGGCGGCAGATCCCGCACCGTGAGTCTGAGCCTCTCCCCCTCGACGGGCTCGATGCGGATGAGCCCCTCCTGCTCGCCGACCCGGTGACGGCGTTCGTAACCGTGCTCATCCACCCGCTCCAGCCCCGGAATGGCGCGCAACCGGTAGAACGCGAGCATGGCCTGGACGTCGAACGGCGGGCGATACAGCAGGTGCAGTTGCAGGCTCGATTGCGGCGCCGCCTCGCCAGTCCCCCCTTCCTGCTTGCGCAGGGCGCCCGGTGTCATCCCATACGCCTGCAGCCAGGCGTCGTTGAAGCGACGAATGCTCGCAAAGCCTGCGGCAAACGCCACGTCCGTGATGGGCAGGCGCGTTTCCGTCAGCAGCCGTTTCGCAAGCAGCAGGCGGCGCGTCTGCTCCACCTGTTTCGGCGAGGCACCGAGGTGTTGCTCGAACTGGCGCCTCAGGGTGCGCTCCGTGATCCCGGCCTGCGTTGCAAGGGAGCCCAGGCTGTGCTCCGCCAGCTCGCCGCGCTCGATGCGCGCCAGCACCTGGGCGACGAGCGGTGGCAGATCGCCGCTCTGGGCCGGTGCGAGCTCGGGGCGACAGCGCAGGCAGGGGCGCAGCCCGTGCTGCTCCGCCGCCGCCGCGAAGCGAAAATAGCGCACATTGTGCTCGTGCGGTGCCCGCGCCGGACACACGGGGCGGCAATAGATGCCGGTGGAGAGCACCCCGGTGAAGAAGCGACCATCGAAACGCGCGTCTCGCGCGAGGCGTGCGGCGTGGCACTGCTCCCGGGTGAGACCCGGAATGATCTCGTCCCGTTGGGATGAATGCGGGGGCTCTGTGGTCATGGCATGGCTCGGGTTGCTGTGGGCATGTCCCAGA
>NZ_JAGKRI010000168.1:0-5121 GCF_017939255.1 Aeromonas sp. Prich7-2 | reverse complement strand
GCAGGACCCCACCCTAACCCTCCCCTTCGTAAGGGGAGGGGACAAACAGCTCCCCTCTGTGAACGGGGGCGGGGTTAGCTCCTCCCCCTTGTGAAGGGGGAGGCTGGGAGGGGGTTCAACCTCGCTTATTTCAGATAGCGCTGTTCGAGGTGTTTGCGCAGCCATTGGGGATTGAGTGCCTCACCGGTCGCGCGGCGAATGAGCTCGTCCGTGCCGTGCAGGCTGCCCTGGGACCAGATATGGCGACCGAGCCAGCCAAAGATCTCCGGCAGGCGGCCGGACTCTACGAGCGTGCCCATGTCGCCGAGCTCACGCTCGAGTGCGAAGCGCAGCTGCGCCGCGTACATGGCGCCGAGCGTGTAGCTCGGGAAGTAGCCAAACGAGCCGTCCGTCCAGTGGATGTCCTGCATGCAGCCGTTCTGGTAATTGCCCTTCGTGGACAAGCCGAGCCACTGCTGCATCTTCGCGTCCCACAGCTCGGGGATGTCCGCGACCTCGATGCGCCCTTCCATCAGGTCCCGCTCCAGCTCGTAGCGCAGGATGACGTGAGCAGGGTAGGTGACTTCGTCCGCATCGACGCGGATGAAGCCGGGCTCGACCCTGTTGTACAGCTTCTCGAGGTTCGCGGGTGCGAGCGCATCCTCTGCCCCGAAGTGCGCGCGAATGCGCGGCGCAATCAGCGTGAGGAACGCGGGGTGATGGCCGAGTTGCATCTCGCAGAACAGGCTCTGGCTCTCGTGAATGCCCATGGAGCGCGCCTCGGCCACCGGCTGGCCGAGCAGTGCGCGCGGCAGGCCCTGCTCGTAACGTGCGTGGCCCGTCTCGTGGACGATGCCCATCAGGCTGGAGACGAACTCCTGCTCGTTGTAGCGCGTGGTGATGCGCACGTCCGTCGGCACGCCGCCGCAGAACGGGTGGCTGCTCACGTCGAGCCTGCCGTGAGCAAAATCAAAGCCGAGCAGTCCCATCACCTCCTGGCCGAGCGCCTGCTGCGTCGCAACCGGGAACGGGCCTTGCGGGGTGAGGAGGGTGTCGCTCTTCTGCCGCTCGCTCACGGTCTGGATGAGGCCGGGCAGCCAGCTCGTCAGATCGCCGAAGATCTGATCCAGCCTCGCGCTCGTCATGCCGGGCTCGTACAGCGCCAGCATGGCGTCATAGGGGCGCACCCCGAGCGCGTCGGCGCGCAAGGTCGCCACCTCCCGCGACAGGCGCACCACCTCCTCGAGGTTCGGGGCAAAACCTGCCCAGTCGTTCTCCTTGCGCTGGCGACGCCAGGCGTGCTCGCATTTGCTGCCGGCGAGGGACAGCGCCTCCACCAGCGCCCCCGGCAGCAGGCTTGCATCCTGCCACTGGCGCTTGATCTCCCGCAGGTTCGCACGCTGGTGCTCGTCCAGCGGTTCACTCTCTGCCTTGGCAATCCACTCCCCAAGCTCGGGGGCGGTGCGCTTGCCGTGGATCAGCACGCCGAGCTCCGCCATTGCTTCGGCGCGGGCCTCGTTGCCCCCCTCCGGCATCATGGCGGCCTGATCCCAGCCGCAGATGGCGGAGAGGTGGGAGAGGCGGTGCAGTTGTTGCTGATGTTGTTCGAGTTTCTGGTATGACATGGGATTGTCCTTGTTATCGTCCCTGATGGTATGCACCCCGTACCTGGCATGATCGGGGCCGCCCGATGCTAGCACTGCCATCCATCCTGGTGCCACCCTCAGGCAGTCAGCCGAGGCGCTTCTGGTGCCGTTCGCGGTTTTCCGCCTTCTTGCGCTCGCTCTTGCGCAGCAATACGTAGAGCGCACCGCTGCCGCCGTGGCGGCGCTCGGCACTGTGCATGGCCATCACCGAAGGCAACTGTGGCAGCCAGGCGCTGACATGGCTCTTGAGCAGGGCACGCGGGGTGCTGCGCTCCCCCTTGCCGTGCAGGATCAGCAGGCAGCGGATATCCCGCACTTCGCACTCCTGGACGAACTGCACCAGGGCGATACGGGCCTCGTTGAGCGTCTTGTGGTGCAGGTCGAGGGAGCCTTGCAGCTCGTATTTGCCAAGGCGCAGCTTCTTGTAGACCCCCTCCTGCACGCCGTCACGCTTGAAGCCGACGATGGCATGGGGGTCCAGCATCTCGACTGCTTCCGTGCCGAGGTGATCCAGGGTGAGTTGTTCGGCGGTGGCGGCTTCCCGGCGCGCGAGTTGCGCCTCGGTGGGCTGGCTGTTGCCCGCAACGGGGGCGATATGGTCGCTGCGAAGGGGCCGCACGTCGGCCACTTCCTGCAGGAACAGTGAGAGTTCGTCGTTATGAGACACGGCAGGCTCCCCGCATGAAAATGAGGGAGCCAGTATAGCGGGCCTTGGTGGGCCTTAGAATGGCAACGCTCGCGGGCCCCGGCCCTGCCGGGGAGGGCGGTCTGAGCGAGCCTGGTTATTGCCCCTCTTTGGGCGGCTCTGCGTGCATCACCTTGTAGATGAAATAGACCGCATAGGCGCTGATGAGCAGGAAGGTGCCGAAAATCACCAGCATGGACATCAGCCCCACGCTGTTGCCGAACATCAGGTTCATCCAGAATTCCATCTCGTTCACTCCTGTCACTGGGCGGTGACAGGCATGATAGATACCTCTTCAGGAGGGAGGGGATGATCTCGATCAACTCCCTCTCTGGTTATTTAATCGGCAGCAAATTCTGTGAGCCGACGCGCATCCGGCGCGTCAGGTCGCCGGACTGGACGCTATTTTGCTTTCTCCAGGGTCGGTTCGGTGAGGGGCGTGATGCGCCAGCCCTGCTGCTCCAGCAGGGCGAGCAGCCCATGCTCGCCGTAAAGATGCAGGGCCCCTACCACGATAAAGCTCTCGTTCGGCAGGCTGGGCCACTTCTTGACCCAGTTGCGGTTGCGCTCTGCCAGCAGGGTCTGTTCCAGCCAGGCTTGCAGCTTGGGCGGCGCCATCTCCTCCCTGAGCAGATTGATGAGGGTGGCCTCGTCCCCGTTCTGCCAGGCGGTCATCACGGCGTCGAACCCCTGCTGGATGTCGGGCAGCTCGTCCAGGGTGCTCTCCAGCATCAAGGTCTGGTTGTCGCCGACGCTCGCGAGATAGCCGAGCTGCTCCAGCAGGGTCTCCAGCCCGACGATGGGCTTGCCGCCGTCGTTCGCCCGCTTGGCGAAGTGCTGGTCGACACCGTATTCACCGCGATAGCCGGTGCGCTCCAGGGCCGCCTGGGTCAGGGTAATGGCCGCAAACCAGGGACGCAGCGGGGCCAGCATGCTCTCGTTCAGACCGTTCTGGCCCGCGGCGATGAGAGTGCGACGGTAGAGGTCGATGGGCAGGTGATCCTTGAGGGTCTTGCCGTCGACGAGCCGGGTGATGGCGCCCATCTCCTGCCACTGCTCCTGGCTGATGTGGGTCATGTCCACCTCCATCACCAGGGCGCGGCTCTGCTGCCAGGCGCGCTCCACCGGGTCCGGCAGGGGATAGAGAGAGGGTTTGCCCGCGTGGATGGACCCCAGCAGCCAGTGCTGTTCGTTGCCCTTGCTGATGCGGTAGAAGGCCGGATCGGCCATGGCATGGAGCGGCAGCAGCAGGCAGAGCAGGAAGGAGAGCAGCGTGGGATGGAATCTCATGAGGCACCTTATGTGAGCGGGATGAGTGCTCTATGATAAGTCCTCATTTGTCACAGCCAAGAGGTTTCCCATGCCCCACCTTCGTTTTCGGGCAGTTTCTGTCGACACCCTGCAGCGGATAAGCGCCCCCCTGATGGCGGACCTCTGCGCCCTGACCGGTGGCAAGCCGGAGTTCGTCACCCTGGAGTGCGTGCCGAGCCAGTGGGTACGAGATGGCCAGCCCGAAGCCGGTTTTCCCTTCGTGGAGCTGGTCTGGTTCGAGCGACCGCAGGAGATGCAGGATGCCGCCGCCGCCCTCATCACCCGCCACCTGAAAGGGGTGCTGGGGGAGCAGACCTATGTGGTGGTGCAGGTGCTGCCCATCGTCAAGAGTCACTACTACAGCAACGGCCAGCACTATTGAGCGGGCATCGTTGCTAAGACAGGTGCATGTCAAGAGGAGGCCCGCCGAGGGCACCTTTATCAGGCGGATTTGATCAGCAGCTTGTCCAGCCAGCGGCTTGGCAGCAGGCGGCGCAGCACGGTAAACAATTTGGTCGGGAAGGTGACCGGGTAGCGGTGCCTGGGACGCTTGCTCGTGAGCGCATGCACTAACGGCGGGATGCAGGCCTCGCTTGGCAGGGTAAAGCCGCGGGCCCCCCCTTCGCGCTCCAGCCTGGCCAGCGTCTGGGCATAGGCGTCCTGATGGCGGCTGGTGGCGGGGTCTATGTGGCGCAGGAAGGCCTCCCGGGCATTGGCGCGAAACCGGGTGTCGATGGGGCCAGGTTCGATCAGGCTGATGTGCACGCCGCTGCCCGCGAGTTCCAGGCGCAGGGTGTCGGTATAGCCTTCCAGCGCGAACTTGCTGGCGTTGTAGGCGCCACGATACTTCATGGCCACCAGGCCAAGCACCGAGCTGTTCTGCACGATGCGCCCCTCGCCTACCGCCAGCATGGGGGGCAATACCTGGCGAATGAGGTGATGCCAGCCAAAGAGGTTGGTCTCGAACTGCTCGCGCAGCGCCTCGGTGGGCAGATCTTCCAGCGCACCGGGCTGGCCGTAGGCGCCGTTGTTGAACAGCCCGTAGAGGCGCCCCTCGGCCAGGGCCAGCGCCTCTGCCGCCCCTCGCTCTATGCTGGCGCTGTCCGCCAGATCCAGTTGCACCGCCAACAGACCCTGCTGCTGCAGCAGGGCCACATCCTCGCCCTTGCGGGCGGAAGCGATGACGGTGAAGCCCCGGGCGCCGAGCTTTCTTGCGGCGGCGAGGCCGATGCCGCTGGAGCAGCCGGTGACGAGCACGAAGGGATGGGGCATGAGCATGGTCCTGATTGACGGCCGGCAGGTGGCCCGAAGTTGGCATGGTAGCGTGGTGCCACCAAAAACAAAACCGGGCCAGAGGCCTAATGCCGATCAGTTAAGGATCCATTGACCGATCCTCAGGCTGTGTAAGAATCCGAAACTCCTTGTTGGGTTTCGGATTTTTTTATGCGTATCGACCAAGCTCTCGACTTCATTCACGCCTGTCCTCCCGGAAAGTTTGAG
>NZ_JAGKRI010000167.1:0-4126 GCF_017939255.1 Aeromonas sp. Prich7-2 | reverse complement strand
CCAGCGAGGTGGAGTGGCAAGACGCGAGACTGGACACCTATCGGTGCCGTGATGCTAAATCCGGAGCGGCCCGAGAAACCCGAGCCGGAGCAAAAAGAGGCTGCTTAAAACAGCTTTGCGCGACAACTATCTTGAAAAACGCCGACCATGCTACGCATTCACTGCATGCAGCATTGGTACAACCTGAGCGATGGCGCGATCGAAGATGCTCTGTACGAAATCGCCTCCATGCGTCTGTTTGCCCGATTATCCCTGGATAGCGCCTTGCCGGACCGCACCACCATCATGAATTTCCGCCACCTGCTGGAGCAGCATCAACTGGCCCGCCAATTGTTCAAGACCATCAATCGCTGGCTGGCCGAAGCAGGCGTCATGATGACTCAAGGCACCTTGGTCGATGCCACCATCATTGAGGCACCCAGCTCGACCAAGAACAAAGAGCAGCAACGCGATCCGGAGATGCATCAGACCAAGAAAGGCAATCAGTGGCACTTTGGCATGAAGGCCCACATTGGTGTCGATGCCAAGAGTGGCCTGACCCACAGCCTAGTCACCACCGCGGCCAACGAGCATGACCTCAATCAGCTGGGTAATCTGCTGCATGGAGAGGAGCAATTTGTCTCAGCCGATGCCGGCTACCAAGGGGCGCCACAGCGTGAGGAGCTGGCCGAGGTGGATGTGGACTGGCTGATCGCCGAGCGCCCCGGCAAGGTAAGAACCTTGAAACAGCATCCACGCAAGAACAAAACGGCCATCAACATCGAATACATGAAAGCCAGCATCCGGGCCAAGGTGGAGCACCCATTTCGCATCATCAAGCGACAGTTCGGCTTCGTGAAAGCCAGATACAAGGGGTTGCTGAAAAACGATAACCAACTGGCGATGTTATTCACGCTGGCCAACCTGTTTCGGGCGGACCAAATGATACGTCAGTGGGAGAGATCTCACTAAAAACTGGGAATAACGCCTTAAATGGCGAAGAAACGGTCTAAATAGGCTGATTCAAGGGAAGGTGCGAATAAGTCATATGGCACGAGAGCATTTACTGGTAACCCATTGATATTAAATGACTAAAATTTTCATTTTTTGTTCGTGGGATACTTGTTCGCACTTTCCCAAGGCATTTACGGGAGAAAAAATCGGCTCAAACTGAAAAAATGAAATGACTGAGTCAGCCGAGAAGAATTTCCCCGCTTATTCGCACCTTCCCTAGATAGCACTCGCACTATGCTCACTCTAATTGGCAATGAAGGATCTATGTTTAACCTGATTTTGGTTAATAGCAGGCACCGAGATACGCTAGGCACATTGTAGATTGGTCCCTTGAAGATCCTAGATTGGCCCCTTGAAGATCCAGACACTTCGCCCCTCTTAACTTAAGAGGTAGTCTTGGAACTATGTTCAGTACTAGTCGCAACGAGAAGATGGTCGAAGTAATGGGATGGTCGCCCCTCCCCAAACGGCATCTAACGTGCCAATGTGGCAAAGATATTCCCACTGACTGTAGAGAGGCGAACGCTATGAAAATCACCACGATTGGCATCGATTTGGCCAAAAATGTCCTGCAGGTTCATGGCGTGGATGAGCGCGGCAAAGTGCTTCTGAAAAAGCAGCTCAAGCGGGACCAGATGATCACTTTCTTTGCCAACTTGCCCGCCTGTCTGATCGGCATGGAAGCTTGTGGTAGCGCCCATTTCTGGGCCAACAAGCTGCAAGGTCTGGGGCATACCGTCAAGCTGATGGCACCTCAATTCGTCAAACCCTACGTCAAAACAAACAAGAATGATGCCCCCGATGCCGAGGCCATTTACGAAGCGGTAACCCGGCCAACCATGCGCTTCGTGCCGATAAAGAGTAGCGAACAGTTAGCCGTCCTAGCCCTGCATCGTGCTAGGCAGGGGTTCGTCAAGGCCAGGACCGCCCAGGCCAACCAGATCCGAGGACTTTTGGCGGAATATGGGCTCATCATCCCCCAGGGCATCACCCACATCGGCCAGCGTGTTCCCGAATTCCTGGAGGACAGTGAAAACTGCTTGCCAGGGACGTTTCGCCTGTTGCTGATGCGACTCCACGAGCACCTCAAGGAACTCAATAAGCAGGTCAACGAGCTGGAGGAAGCGAGCGTACGCTGGCATCGAGACAGTGTCGCCAGCCAAACATTGGCACAGCTACCCGGTATAGGTCCTATCACCACCAGCGCCCTGGTGGCCTCCATTGGCAATCCGAGAAATTTCCAGAATGGCAGGCAGTTGGCCGCGTGGCTGGGGTTGGTGCCACGGCAACACTCCAGCGGTGGCAAGCAGACCCTGCTGGGGATCAGCAAGCGCGGCGACAGCTACTTGCGCACACTGTTAATTCATGGCGCTCGGGCGGTGCTACGAGTAGCAGAACACAAGGAGTCGTTTGCAGGAAGCTGGTTGGCCGGGGTGATGGCACGGCGCAACCCTAACGTGGCGGCGGTAGCGCAGACGGCTAGAATCATCTGGGCATTGCTGGCACACGACAGAAAATATGATGCTCACAATGGCATGGCCGCATGAAAAACAGGTTTAGTAAGGGCGGGCTGACAGCCCTGCAACAAGACGGTTGGCAATGATAATGAAGCACAGATTGCGCAGGCAATCATGAAGTGATGGCGAGACAGGTCAGACCGTGGCTGGCAAAACCCGGTGTTAACACAGCACGTCGTTAAGTGCGCTGTAAGTGATAGAGGAGCCAGTCAGCGAATTCCATCAGGGATAGAGGCTGTTGCCTCGGTGAAATCCGGATCTATGGCTGCAATCTCCACCTGACTCACTTTCATTGATTGAGGGCTTGGCAAACCGGGGCGACCATCTATGTTAACAGGGGCTGAGCGTCGTCGACGCCGGAAAAGATCTCCATCGTGCAGCAGACCTTTGAGCCCGGAATGACCGTCTCTCATGTAGCTCGCTTGCACGACGTCAACGCCAACCAGCTTTTCAAATGGCGTAAGCAATTCCAGGAAAGCTCTCTCACGGCGATCACCGCCGGTGAGGATGTTGTTACAGCCTTCGAGTTGGTTGCTGCCATCAAGCAGATCCGAGAGCTCCAGCGTCTGCTCGGGAAGAAAACCATGGAGAACGAGATCCTCAAAGAAGCCGTAGAGGTTGGTCGAGCAAAAAATGGATTGCGCATGCGCCCTTGTTGCCGGGGGACGACGATTAAGTGCTGTGAGCCAGGCCCTTAATGTATCGCGTGCGCAGCTATCCGTTCGTGTTCATCGAAAACCAGGTTGGCAAGATGGTCGTCATCATCGCCTGCATGATGATGCTGCCTTACTTGGCCGGATCATGGAGGCGATGGCTGAGCTTCCCTCCTATGGCTATCGTCGAGTCTGGGCGCTGTTACGGCGTCGGTCAGAGGCAACACGACAGCCTGTGGTAAACGCCAAACGGGTATATCGCGTCATGCGCGATCATGGCCTGTTGCTGGAAAGAAAACCGGCTGCACCATTGACCCAGCGGGCACATCAGGGGCGTGTTGCCGTCAAGGAGAGCAATCGACGTTGGTGCTCAGATGGCTTCGAGTTTCGCTGCGATAACGGTGAAAAACTACGAGTCACGTTCGCCATGGACTGCTGTGACAGGGAAACCTTGGACTAGGCTGCCAGTACCGGGGGTTACGACAGTGCCACGGTGCAAGATGTCATGCTGAGGTCTGTTGAGCGTCGCTTCGGGGATGCGTTGCCGGCATCACCGGTGGAGTGGCTGACTGATAATGGTTCGGCGTATCGAGCCCATGAGACCCGCGCGTTTGCACGAGAAATCGGGTTGGAGCCCAAAACGACTGCGGTGAGAAGCCCACAGAGCAACGGTATAGCGGAGTGCTTCGTGAAGACGATGAAGCGAGACTATATCGAGATGATGCCGAAACCAGATAGCCGAACAGCGGTAGGCAATTTGGCCATCGCGTTTGAGCATTATAACGAACACCACCCGCACAGCGCCTTGGGATACCGTTCAGGGTGAGAGCGTGAACATTTTGTTAAATTTCACCCAGTTTTTTGAGACCCGCATTGAGTACCGTTTCCAGATATTCACTGCTCATTCCTGCGATTTTTTGCTTCCGTCTTACGCTCGCCTTGCGTGAAGTCTCGGCCCTGAGC
>NZ_JAGKRI010000166.1:0-794 GCF_017939255.1 Aeromonas sp. Prich7-2 | reverse complement strand
GGAGTCAAGCCAGGCGGTGATCTGCTGTCGCCAAAAATCAGCACGTTCTTGAGTGGTCATAGTGAAAATCCAGCGAAGAGGTAATGGATTTCAAGTGTGACGAGCTGATTTTGGGAAAAAAAGATGCCGATTCAAGGGCGCTTACCTTTCCAACGCGCGGGATGGCCTCGCTCCTGCTGGTGCTTTTCTCGTTCGGTACCCAGGCTTCCTCCTCTTCGCTATTGCAACTGATCCTGCCGGACAAGCGGGAAATCACCCTGGATGAGGCGGCGTTGACAGCCTTGCCACAAGTGGAGTTCGAGACGGCGACGCCCTGGACCCTCGGCACTCACCGCTATCGTGGACCGACCCTGAAGAGCGTGCTGGCGCAGCAGCAGGTGGATAGTGCCAGCGCCATCGATGTTGCCGCACTCAATGGCTACCAGCAGCGGGTCGATCTCTCCCTGTTTGCCAAGGTGCCGCTGACCCTGGTGCGTTACCAGGATGACAAACCGCTCACCCGTCGCAATAAAGGGCCGCTCTGGCTGCTGGTCCCCCTCTCGGCCCATCCCGACATGGATGTGTCCGCCATCCACAACAACATGGTCTGGCAGGTGATCCGCATCGAGGTTGTCCCGTGACGCGACGACAGCGAGATAACCTGCTGCTTGCAGCCATCTTAAATGCGAAAGGGGACTCCCTCCGACGTAGGTGGGAGGGGAATTTCGCCGGGGCGTCAGCCCCGCTGGTTTTGAATGTATTGCTTGATCACCTCCAACGGTGCTCCGCCGCAAGAGCCCGCAAAGTAAGAGCGT
>NZ_JAGKRI010000165.1:0-7825 GCF_017939255.1 Aeromonas sp. Prich7-2 | reverse complement strand
CGATGCACACGAGTGTGCTGGAAGGGGTGAACAACAAGATCAAAGTGATAAAGCGTATGGCATATGGATTTAGGGACTCAGAATACTTTTTTCTGAAAATCAAGGCGGCCTTCCCCGGAAAGCCGCGATGAACCATAAAAAAGCCCCCGCATGGCGGGGGCTGGTGCATCGATGAGGGAGATCACTCGATGTTTTGGATCTGCTCGCGCATCTGCTCGATGAGCACCTTCAGCTCGACGGCGGACTGGGTCACCTCGGCGTTGATCGACTTTGAACCGAGGGTGTTCGACTCGCGGTTGAACTCCTGCATCATGAAGTCGAGGCGACGGCCGCAGGCGCCACCCTTCTTCATGATCTTGTTGGTTTCGCTGATGTGCATCTCCAGGCGATCCAGCTCTTCGGCCACGTCGATCTTCTGGGCCAGCAGCACGATCTCCTGCTCGATGCGGGCCGGGTCCAGCTCCACCTTGGCTTCGGCCAGCCGGTCGGTGAGCTTCTGGCGCTGCCACTCGATGATCTGCGGCAGGTGCTCGCGCACCTTCTTCACTTCTACCTGGATGCCGGCCAGACGCTGTTCGATCAGCGCCTTGAGATTGGCCCCTTCGCTGGCGCGGGAGGCGAGGAAGTCTTCCATGGTCAGGTCGAAGCCGGCCATCAGCTCGGTGGCGACCACGTCCATGTCCTGCTCGGCGGCAGCCATGACCCCCGGCCAGCGCAGCACGTCCACCGGATTGAGCTGACCCTGGCCCGCCTCTTTCATCACCCAGTTGGCGCTCTCGATGATGAGTTTGGCCAGCTCTTCATTGATGTGCAGCTGGCTGGCGGCGGCCTGGGCGGCCTCGAAACGCAGGTTGCACTCCACCTTGCCGCGCTGCAGCTTGGCGCGGAAGCGCTCACGCAGAACCGGCTCCAGGCTGCGCAGTTGTTCCGGCAGGCGAATGTAGGTCTCCAGATAGCGCTGGTTGACCGAACGAATTTCCCAAACGGCTGTGCCCCAGTCGCCCTTGAGTTCCTTGCGGGCGTAGGCGGTCATGCTGTGAATCATTGATTGTTCCGGGCTTGATGAAGTGTGGGGCCAGTATACTCAGCCAGCCCTGCTCCGTCAGCCGACAGCGTGGTTTTAGCGGCTGATATTTGGGCTGGGATCACTTATACTCCTGCGCCAATTCAGCCAGCCCAGAGGTCCGTCCCATGTCACGTCCCAGCGATCGCACTGCCGCGCAGCTTCGTCCGGTCACCATTACCCGCCACTTCACCAAGCATGCTGAAGGGTCCGTGCTGGTGGAATTCGGCAACACCCGCGTGCTCTGCACCGCCAGCGTTGACACCAGCGTGCCTCGCTTCCTGAAAGGGAAGAACCAGGGCTGGGTGACTGCCGAATACGGCATGCTGCCGCGCTCCACCCACTCCCGGATGAACCGCGAAGCGGCCTCCGGCAAGCAGAGTGGCCGCACTCTGGAGATCTCCCGGCTGATCGCCCGCTCCCTGCGCGCCGCAGTAGACCTGACCGCGCTGGGTGAGCACTCCATTACCGTTGACTGCGACGTGCTGCAGGCCGACGGTGGCACCCGCACCGCCGCCATCACCGGTGCCTGCGTGGCGCTGGTGGATGCGCTGAACTGGATGGTCGAGAAAGGCATGCTCAAGCAGAGCCCGCTCAAGCAGATGATCGCTGCCGTCTCCGTCGGTATGTATGAAGGGGAAGCCATCTGCGATCTGGAGTACATCGAAGACTCCGCCGCCGAGACCGACATGAACGTGGTGATGACCGAAGATGGTCGCATCATCGAGGTGCAGGGTACCGCGGAGGCCGAACCCTTCACCCACGAGGAGCTGCTGGAGATGCTGGCGCTCGCCAAGGGCGGCATCGCCGACATCATTGCGCTGCAGAAGCAGTCACTTTCCTGATACCAGGACCTGTTGATGTTTCGGCACAAGTCGCGTTGCAGTGTCCAAGGATGCCAGGCTAGGCGCAGGATGCCGCCAATGGTTATTCCCTTGGCAAGTCCTGCAACAACGCATGGCATCCTTTGCCACGCAACCCGTAGGGACGGGTCTGTTTTTGTGCATAACGTCGTTATTCGATGCCTCGTTTGGATTACCAAACTTCGCATCTCATGCCTAGTTCTGCGCAAAAACCGACTCCGTCGCGGCTGTGACGAAGCGTCAACAGATCCTGCAAACGCGGCATTGACCGCGTTTTTTTATACCCCCACACAAGTAAACGACAAGCCAAGCAAGGAGCCAGAATGAAAGCCTACCAGCGTCAATTTATCGAGTTCGCCCTGGAGAAGCAGGTCCTCAAATTCGGTGAATTTACCCTGAAATCCGGTCGTAAAAGCCCCTACTTCTTCAACGCCGGTCTGTTCAACAGCGGCCGCGATCTGGCCCGTCTCGGCCGCTTCTATGCCGCCGCCCTGATGGATGCCGGCATTGAGTTCGACGTGCTGTTTGGCCCGGCCTACAAGGGGATCCCCATCGCCTCCGCCACCGCCGTGCAGCTGGTGGAGCAGCACGACGTGGACGTGCCCTGGTGCTTCAACCGCAAGGAGGCCAAGGATCATGGCGAGGGTGGCAATCTGGTGGGCAGCCCGCTCAAGGGGCGGATCATGCTGGTGGACGATGTCATCACTGCCGGCACCGCCATCCGCGAATCCATGGATCTGATCCAGGCCAACGGCGCCTCCCTGGCTGGCGTGCTGATCGCGCTGGACCGTCAGGAGAAGGGCAAGGGCGAGCTCTCCGCCATTCAGGAGGTGGAGCGTGACTACGGCGCTCACATCATCGCCATCATCCAGATGAGCGACTTGATCCAGTATCTGGAAGAGAAGCAGGCCGAACAGCCGGAGCTGGCGGCGCAACTGGCCGCCATGAAGGCTTACCGCGCCCAGTACGGTATCTGAGTCGCCGCGCATACCGCGCAATAGTTGAAGGCGGCGCCCGTTTGTTCTCTGGCAGCAAACGGGCGCCGTTTTTTCATCTGCAAAAAGTGGATCATGTGGCTTGAGCTTACCCTTACAGTAAAGGTTAGGGTTTGCCAGTCGGCGTTTTGTGGTGCCGACGGGTTCCTGGGAGGAACAACATGATCACTCATCTTCAATCACCCATTCATCTGCAGTTGCCGCTCAGCGGCATGAGCTGCGCCAATTGCGCCGGCCGCATCACGACCGCCCTCAACAAGCTCGATGGGGTATCGGCCACCGTCAACTTCGCACTGGAGCAAGCCGCCATCGAGCTGGCCAGCTCTGACCGTTTGCCGGCGGTGCTGGAGAGCATCAAGGCGCAGGGTTACGACTACGGCAGTGAGACCATATTGTTTCAAATCACCGGTATGACCTGTGCCGGTTGCTCGGCCCGCCTGCACAAGATGCTGGCGGCGCTGCCCGGCGTCATCTCCGCCGACGTCAACTTCTCCATCGAGCAGGCCCGGATTGTGCTGGTACCCGGGATGCAGACGCCCGCGGCCCTGCGCGAGCAGATCGAGGCCCTCGGCTTTGGCGCCCAACTGGCGCAAGGCTCGGCCAGCGGCCGCCGCCAGCAGTTGCTGGAGCGGGAAGCGCAGGAGGCCGCCAGCGCCCGTCAGGCGCAAACCCGGGTCATCGTCTCGGCTTTGCTTACCCTGCCGCTGCTGGCGGGGATGCTGGCCATGGCCGGGTTGTTCCCCTGGCATCTGCCCGCCTGGCTGGAGCTGCTGCTCGCCACCCCGGTGCAGTTCTGGATTGGGGCCCGCTTCTATCGCGGCGCCTGGCTCGCCATCAAGAACCGCTCCGCCAACATGGATGTGCTGGTGGCGACCGGTACCAGTGCGGCCTACTTCTACAGCCTCTATCTGCTGCTTAATCTGGGGGTGGCCGCCAGTGGCCAACTCTACTTCGAGGCGAGTGCCATCATCATTACCCTGATTTCCCTCGGAAAACTGCTGGAAGCGCGAGCCAGACGCAGCACCCAGTCCGCCATTCGCGAGTTGATGGCGCTGCGGCCGGAAACCGCCACCGTCTGGCGCGGCGAGCGCTGGCAGAGCGTCGCCATCGACGAGGTGCTGCGCGGCGACAGGCTGCGGGTGCTGGTGGGGGAACGGGTACCGGTGGACGGCAGAATCGTGAGCGGTGAGAGTGAGCTGGACGAGTCGATCCTCACCGGCGAGAGCCTGCCGGTGCCGCGCGGTGAGGGCGACAAGGTGCTGGGCGGTGCCATCAACCGCTCCGGCGTGCTGGAAATTGAAGCCACTACGGTGGGGGAGGACTCCAGCCTCAGCAAGATCATCGCCCTGGTGGAGAGTGCCCAGATGGGCAAGGCGCCGCTGCAACAGCTGGTGGACAAGGTCTCTGCCGTGTTCGTGCCGGTGGTGATGGCCATCGCCCTGTTCACCCTGCTGGTGTGGTACGCCATCAGTAACGACTTCGGTCAGGCGCTGCTGGCGGCGGTGGCCGTGCTGGTCATCGCCTGTCCCTGTGCGCTGGGGCTGGCGACGCCGGCGGCCATCGTCACCGGTACCGGGGTGGCGGCGCGCCACGGCATTCTGATCAAGGATGTCGATACCCTGCAAAAGGCCCACGCCATCAAGGCGCTCATCTTCGACAAGACCGGCACCTTGACCCAGGGCCGGCCGGTGCTGGCGAGCTGGAGCGGCAACGACGAGCAACTGCGCCTCGCTGCCGCTCTGCAGCAGGCGAGCGAACACCCGCTGGCGCTGGCCATGCGCGAGGCGGTCGACAAGGAGGCGATGCTGCCCCAGCCCGACGCGGTGGAGGTGCGGGTCGGTGCCGGTATTGTCGGTCAGGTGGCGGGCCATAGGGTCGCCATCGGCAATGGCTCTTTGCTGGCCCAGCTCGACATTGCAGTGCCACAACAGGGTGAACAAGCCGCCGACGGCGCGACCCGGGTCTGGGTGGCCATCGACGGTGTGGTGGCTGGCATTGCGGCGCTGGCCGATACCCTGCGCCCCGAGAGCCCGGATGCCATCGCCACCCTGCGTCAGCGCGGCATCGCCAGCTGGCTGGTGAGCGGTGATGCGCCGGCGCCGGTGGCCCATATCGCCGCCAAGCTGGGGCTGGACGGGGCCTTTGACTCCGTGCTGCCAGCCGGCAAGGTGGAAAAAGTCGAGGCGCTGCGGGCGCAAACCAGCGGGCTGGTCGCCATGGTGGGAGACGGGGTAAACGACGCCCCGGCGCTGGCGGCGGCGGATGTGGGTATCGCCATGGGCTCCGGCTCCGACGTGGCGATGGAGACCGCCTCCATCACTCTCATGCGATCCGACCCGCGGCTGGTGGCCGATGCCATCGACATCTCGGCGGCCACCTGGCGCACCATCCAGCAGAATCTGTTCTGGGCCTTCGTGTTCAACATCATCGGTATTCCGCTGGCGGCGCTGGGTTACCTCAGCCCCGAGCTGGCGGGGGCGGCCATGGCCCTGAGCAGCATCACCGTCTTGAGCAATTCCCTGTTATTGAAGCGCTGGCAGCCCCGGGCGGGCAGCCTGCGTGCATCTGAATCCCAAAGGAGTCATTCATGAACATCAGCAAGGTCGCCAAGGCCACCGGCCTGACCGCCAAGACCATCCGCTACTACGAGAGCATCGGCCTCATCTCGTCGCCAGTGCGCAGCGACAACGGGTATCGCAGTTATACGGATGCCTCCCTGCGGGAGCTGCGCTTCGTCAAGCGGGCGCGGGAGACCGGTTTCAATCTGGAGGAGTGTCAGGCGCTGCTGGCGCTCTATCGGGACGAGCACAGAACCAGTGCCCAGGTGAAGAAGCTGGCCCAGGAGAAAATCGTCGATCTGCGCTCCCGCATCGCCGGTTTGCAAGCCATGCTCAGCGCCCTCGAGGAGGTGGTGAGCTGCTGTCACGGAGATGCGAATCCCCAGTGCCCCATCCTCGACGAGCTGGAGAAAGGGTGAGGGAGGGCTGCGCCATTCGACCCTGCAGAAAAGGGTCTGTCGGGGCCTGTGCGAGAGAGGACGCGCTGAGTGGCAGCTTAATAGCGGTCGATTGATTGTTGAGCAGGAAAGGGGAGTGTTAAACTGTGCGGCTCTTGTACAGGGAGTACCCAGTTGACACAGAGTGTGAAATATCAGGTGCGGCGGGCCATCATGGTCCAGCTCTATACCCATGCCTCCTTCAGCCTGCCTTGCCTGGGGCTGCTGGCGATCAGCTGGAGCCTGCTGTTCCACGATTACCTGCCGGCCAGCGAGTCGCTGGGCTGGCTCGGTCTGGTCCTGCTGCTGTTGCTGGGGCGCTGGTGGCATTTGCGCTGGCGCCAGCCCAGGCTGGCGGAGCTTCCGCTGCCGGTGCTCGAGCGCGAGCTCTTTGTCGGGGTGACCATCACCTCCATCATCTGGGCACTGGGCGTGCTGCTCTATATGGACAAGCTGCCCGACACCTATCGTGCCGCCATGATGATGCTCTCCAGCCTGATCCTGACCGGCAGTGCCATCATGCTGTTCGGCAGCCGTCGTACCCTCTATGGGGCCGTGCTGCCCCTCGGGTTTGCCATGTTGTTCGAGCTCAGTGGCGGCAACACCCAGGAGCGTATCGTCTCCTGCATGCTGGCGGGGTATCTGTTCGTCTTTCTGCCGACACTGCTGCGGCGCCTGCGGCGGGATCAGGTGGCCTCTCTCTACCACAGTTTTTCCAATGCGGATCTGGTGGCCGAGCTGAAGGCGGTCTCCGAGCACCTCAAGCTCACGTCCCGCCTCGACGGTCTGACCGGCATCGCCAACCGGGCCCATCTCGACGACTCCCTGGCGCGCGCCTGGCGTCGCTGTCACCGTGCCAGGGCGCCTCTCTCTCTGGTGCTGGTGGATGTGGACTACTTCAAGCAGTTCAATGATCACTATGGTCACCAGGTGGGGGACCAGTGCCTGCAACAGGTGGCGAGCCTGCTGGCCGAAGTGCTGCGGCGGGAAGACGATCTCGCTGCCCGTTACGGCGGAGAGGAGTTCGCCCTGCTGCTGCCCTGCACCACCTTGCAGGGGGCCATGCAGATCGCCGAGCAGGTGCGTACCTCGTTGCGAGCCCTCGGCATTCCCCACCACAAATCCCGGGTCTCGGGGCGGGTCAGTTGCAGCTTCGGGGTGGCGACCCTGGTGCCGGATCAGCATCACTCCATTGCCGAGCTTATCCAGAAAGCGGATGCGGCGCTCTATCAGGCCAAGCATAATGGCCGGGATCGTATCGAAGTAGCCTTGATGGGTAAGGTTGCCTGAGTTTCACAAGACAGATTAAAGAGGTCGTCTATGCAATGTCATCGTATCGAAGAGCTGCTGGAACTGCTGCAGCCTGCCTGGATCAAGGAGCAGGATCTCAGCCTGGTGCAGTTTGTTGCCAAACTGGCCGAGGAGGCGGGATTTGACGGTCCCCTGTCCGCACTGACCGACGACATGCTGATCTACCACCTCAAGATGCGGGAATCCGACAAGCAGGCGATGATCCCGGGGCTGGCCAAGGATCACGTGCCCGACTTCAAGGAAGCCCTGCTCAAGGCCCGCGGCATCAAGTAATCCGGGCGTCACATCGCCATCAGAGAAAGGTTTCAAGAGAATCTGTGAAAAGGCGCATAGTCAACTGGCTATGGGCCTTTTTTGTTGCCTGAAATTGCGACGGGACTCGAACTATAGATACATTTAACCCACACAATTAGCAGGTTGTTTAAGATATAATCGCTTTCATAACAATATGAGTAAGTATTCACCGGAACAGTATTGACACAGGAAAAATGAGACGATCGTCTCTTGATCCCACTTTCCTGCTTGCTTGATCCTGCTCCTTAGATACGCTCCCCCCATGAGCAAAAACACCATGCATTCCGCGGGAATGCCCACCACT
>NZ_JAGKRI010000164.1:0-1430 GCF_017939255.1 Aeromonas sp. Prich7-2 | reverse complement strand
CAGAGACCTCACCTCTTTCATTCAATGTAATATTTGGTCTATTAATTACACCACCACCGAGATGATAAACCTGTGATGGCATGGATTTTCGTTTCCTACCAATATGTATAGCTCGGTAAATATAAGACAGTCTGTACTGGAAGTTTGGGCCGAACCTGTGTTTTTCAAAATTCATTTCAACTTCACTCCAATCAGAGCTTTTTCAATTCCTATAAACAGAGAATTTATAGATGATAAAGCCTGCATCACTGGAGAGTTATCACTACTGTCAGTAATAAATTTATAAACGTCATTACCGACTTCAGCTTGTCTAATCAACAACATGATTTGATTTAAATTCGATGATATATTGTATAACCCCTCGAGCAATCTCACACGATCATCATATGAAAAATCTGGTGAGATATTACTGTCTGGTTCCCGGAGAGCCAAAAAACGAATCAGGCTAGACTTTTTGGGAATACCATAGGTTTTACTATGCTTAGTTAAAACACGTTGCTCAGCTGCATTAAATGAGATTCGGAGTATTAAACTGCGTTTTTCATCAGCTGATTTTTTGGGTCTACCAGATCGTGGTTTTCTGTTCAATTGCGTGCACCTTTATAATAATTATTAGTAGTGTTATGCGTTTTTTTCAAACCAACCAATTTAATAGACATTAAAACATAGCTGGTTTAGAGTTTTTTCAAAAAATATACAATAGATTTATACGAAGTCACATTAAGAAATGAGCTAAATTATTCGGTGATATTTAATGCTCACTCTAATTATAGTATTGCAAACACTAAATATAATATCAACAATTTTTTGAGTTAAATTATTAATTTAACGACTAACGTTATCAATGGCATTGGCGAAAGTTAATATTTAAAATATGAAATTAACTAGACTTATATGGTGATTTTAATTTTCTTCCGTGAAATTAAAACTATGACATAGGCTGATTAAAGTTATATAAAAAGGCATGCTCTCATCCTATGACAGACATACCTTTTCTAGGGAAGGTGCGAATAAGTCATATGGCACGAGAGCATTTACTGGTAACCCATTGATATTAAATGACTAAAATTTTCATTTTTTGTTCGTGGGATACTTGTTCGCACTTTCCTTAGCGTTATCGGTAGCGTGAAATGAAATCCTGGCTGCTGGCTGGCAACGATTGTCAGCTGACAACGGGGTGAGCAGCTCATCAGAACCATCAGGCATTGGCGTTATCGGTAGTGTGAAATGATGTCCTGGCCGCTGCCCGATAATCTCTCTGTCAGCCGCATTATAGGTATCGTGAAATGGAAATCTGGCTCCAGCGAGCTCGATTGTCAGCTGACAACGGGGCGATCAGCTCATCAGAACCATCAGGCATTAGCGTTATCGGTAGCGTGAAATGGAAATCTGGCTCCAGCGAACTCGATTGTCAGCTGACAACGGGGTGA
>NZ_JAGKRI010000163.1:0-770 GCF_017939255.1 Aeromonas sp. Prich7-2 | reverse complement strand
GGAGGTTGGCGGAGTTGCGGGGCTGCATAGGCGTCATGTTCATAGAAAAACGCCCCAGGCCATCGAGACCCAGGGCGGTGAAGATATCAAAGACCCGTTTTCCGGTAAATCGCAATGCGGCTCCGCTTAAGTGAACAGCATTGCGGGATGAACCCGGGCTTTTCATTGCCTGCTCTGCGGATTTACTTGCCGATGCAGAATGTAAAGAGTTCTTTTTCTTCAATAAGTTAGTGACTTATCGGGGGCGAGTCGGGGTAAAACTAACCAAATCAGCACATTGAGAGGTTGATCACAGTTACTGTCCTTATCGTGCAAGTTCCCAGGTGGCCCACCCTCAACTGTGCAGCGATCTCACATATGGCAATAGTATGGCGTTTTAATCCCAGCCCATGGTCAGCCTTGCTGAACGGGCCTTTAGACCCTCTAAAATGGCGTTGCTGATGGTTGAAGGGAAGCTTGCCGGCAATTGCTGGGTCACGCGCTCAATAACAGCATCAACGGCGTCGGCCAGTTCTGTCAGGATCTCTTCCATAGCAGAACGCTCAAATCCCACAGCTTTCGCCGTTTGGAAGAAATGGCGCGGGAATATCTGCTCAATGGCGTACTTCTTACCCTTGCTGCTTGCTAAATAGCTGTTCCGAATAGTAGATCACCGGAGGAAGGGAACTCAGTCCAGTTTGTGCGATCTGATTAGTCGCTAAACAAAACAAGCCACACCCAAAGGACTGAGTTGATGCCTATCCTACCACCTCTGCCACGACCACAACGGC
>NZ_JAGKRI010000017.1:0-32364 GCF_017939255.1 Aeromonas sp. Prich7-2 | reverse complement strand
GGACACGCCGTTTTAGCCTGTGGAGGCGTGGTGCAATCAGGCCGCCCGATGAAGCAGGAACCCGGTACTGCGCGAGCAGCTATCACCCAGTAATGGGAATCCCCCTCCTGTGACGCGAAGCGCTAAGGTGGGGGAGGATGTCAACAACCACAAATACGCCGAACAGCTGGAACGCTCCGGCTGCACCCAGGTGACCGAAGCCCAGGGCTGCGATATTCACAAGAGCAAGGCGGAAAACGCCAAGGCAGGATTTGGCACCGCCGCCCCGGCCGCCGACGGCGGATTGAACATGAGCTATGAGCAGAAGCTGGAGCGCTCAGGCTGTACCCAGGTGAGCGAGCTCAGCGGCTGTGACATCAACAAGAGCAAGGCCGAGAACGCCGCCGCCGGATTTGGCGCCGCCCCCGCAGCGGCCAGCGCCAGCCCCTACGCCGGCAACGGGGTCGCCACCTTCCCCGAGACGGGCGCCACGGTCGCGAACATCCGCATCGATGACAAGGATCAGGTGTGGGTCAACGACAAGCAGGTCAGTACCAGGAAATCCGACGGCGCCCTGGTGTTCAAGGAGGGCATGGTCATCTACACCATCCAGGGGGATCGCCGCCTCAAGGGAGAAGATGGCTGGGTCGACAACGATGCGGGCACCAAGGGGCCCATCGCGGCCAAATGACCCCGTCACCATCACGACAAGGGGAGCCGCGGCTCCCCTTGTCGTTTCTGCATGCCTGCAACCGACGCCCCCCTACCTCTTCTTCGGGAAGTCCAGCACGGCCACCACCGGCGAGCAGGACGGGAGCGCCGACCAGGAGGGGGCGTCGAAGATGAAGCGGGCGACGGCACAGGTCGGCATGCGAGTGATACCGGAGGAAAAGCCATGAGCCAGGTCGGTGAAGGCAGGATCATGACCCACCAGCAGTACGCAGGCGAGATCATCTGAAAGCTCCCCCACCACCCCGAGAAGGGTCCCGGCATCGCTCTCGTAGAGGCCCTCGTCGATGACGATGCGGTCCGGGGAATAACCCAGCTCCCCGGCAAGCAGCCGGGCGGTCGTCAGGGCCCGGCAGGCGGGGCTCGAGAGGATGAGATCGGGCTTCACCCCAAGGTGCGCCAGACGAGCCCCCATCAGGGGCGCATCGCGCAGCCCGCGCGCAGCCAGCGGACGAGCGCGGTCAGACAAAGACGCGTCTTCCCAGCTCGACTTGCCATGGCGTACCAGGATCAGGGTTCTTCTCATGACGCACTCCCTGGTTGATCAGGGCCACAGGCGGCCCCTCAGACAGCCCCCCGTTTGCCAGCATGAAGGGGCAGGAGCACCATGGTCAGCAGCACACCTTCTACCCCCCAGCCTACCTGTTCCCAGTGTACTGTCTCCCCGGTCAGCATGCCGGTGAGCAGCACAGTGGCGCAGATGAGGGTCCAGCCGGTCAGGTGGAGGAAGGACTCCCCCGGTAGCAGCGCTTGATCAGGATGGGGTTCAGGGCCATGGCCACACAGCCGAGCAGGTAGATGCGATTGCCGGGAGCGAGGCTGAAGGCAAAAAGCCCGATGAGGGGACCATCGGGCTCTGCGGCAAGGATCAGGGGCTCACTTCTTCCATGAAGACAAGCCGAAGGGGTTCGGCCAGCAGTTCGTCCGCCTGGCGAGCGAAAGCCTGGAAATACGCGGTCTCACAGTGGGCATCCAGGGCGGCCTGACTCACGAAGGCTTCCCGCATGTAGAAGGTGCCGGGTTCATCCTTCAACTCGAACAGCACGTAATCGAGGTTGCCCGGCTCCTGGCGAGTGGGGTCAATCAAGGTAAGCAGGGCATCGCGAAGGCGCTCTCCCATGCCGTCACGGGCCTTGAGCACTGCGATCGATACCAGTTTGTCTGTCTCTTTTTTCATCCAGTTTTCTCCGTTGTACATCGTCAACACGCCAGAGAGTGCAACCTGGACAGCGATTTATACTGCCGGATGCTCCCCCATCAGACGTTGCCCAGTGTAGGCAGGACGGTGGGGGCCATATAGGGGGGCAGAATGAACACTGTGTTCAACGGGGTGGATAACCACGCCGTGCACGGAGGAACAAACGAGCGGGAGGGATCATGGCGCAAAGGGTGGCAACGGGACCCGCCAGGAGGCGGCACGGCTTGCGGCCCCCTGGTCCAGGCTAAGGGCCTGCAGACCAGCGCTCAACGTCAAGGCAATAGGTGGTGAAAGGGTGTTCGCCCAGGCGCGTTTTCCTCACCCAGATGGCCCGTCTGGCGAGGGACAGATAAGGCGGGCGGGTATCCAGCAAGTGAAAGAGTATCGTCCGATGGCCAAGCTCCCTCGCCCACCCCATCATCTCGTTGAAAATCGCCACGCCGCTTCCCCAGCCGGCCTTGGCGAGCACGATGGCAAGCTCCACCCCCTCGTCATCGGGCTGGATACCGCACCACCCCGCCAGGGTGCCGTCGAGGAAGATGGCGCGCACGCGGCAACCTGGCCGGGCGTCGACTCCCAGCTTGTACGCCATCCAGTCGCGCACCCCGGCCACATCGAAAAGCGGGTGAGGGATCAGGTGCTTTCGCAGCGTCTCGTCGTTGAGCAGCGGCAGAAAATCCTCTGCCCTGACAGCAGAAAAGGGGCTGAACACCATGGAGGTCTCTCTCATTGCCCGAAGAGGCACCCTAGTAGGGGGTGCCATCCTTGTGTCTGGCTGACCAGGCGCCATCGGCACCCTGTACCAGGGCCAGATCGTCGTCGGGATAGTCGACGGTGTCCCCTGGCAGCCTGTCCCCCACCTCGAGATAGACGGCGTCCACCTCACCGTGGTTGAGCAACTGGTGGGCCAGGCCGCTGCCCCCCTTGAAGCCGATGCACTCCCCCGGCGACATCCGGTACTCCTCCTCCCCGTGGCGCAGGGTGGGATTGCCCGAGAGCACATAGACGAACTCGTCCTGCAGGCCGTGATGGTGCTTGAGCGCCGAGATGGCCCCCGGTGCCAGGGTCGTCAGGTTGACCCCGAAATTGGCAAGGCCGAAATGATCCCCCAGCCTGCGCCGGGTGCGGTGCTTGACCAGGGAGGCAAAGGGCTCCGGATAGAGGGACTTTGCCTTGTGCTCGGGGATGGCCGTTGCCTGAATGGCACGCTTGTCAGCCATGTTCTGATCCTCCCAGTGAATGACGTCTCTCTTTATAGCCTGCGCCTTAGCGGCGAAACATGGGCAGGGGGTTGAAAGGGTGTCTCACACACCATGCCATGCCCGGTTGCCGCCAGATGGCAAAGACACCCTGTTTTTCGTTTGGCTATCTTAATGGCACACCGGAAAATGGGAAGTCGCGTTGGCGACCTCACCAATGGAATGAAGAAGATGGCCCGCGATCACCGGGAAATGCCCTCTTCCAGCGGCCCGGGTATGGAGGGGCACCGGCACATGCAGACCCGGTGACTAGAGCACCTCAATCCTGACCTTGATAAGCCCGGATCGGGGATTGCCGATGGCGCTGAACGCCGCCCTGGAGAGATCGATGATGCGCCCTCGGGGGAAATTGCCCCTGTCGTTGACCCGCACCACCACGCTCTTGTCGTTGGCGAGGTTGGTGACCCTCACCAGGGCGCCAAAGGGCAGTGTCATGTGGGCGGCGGTGTTGGCGTGGCGCTGGTAAGGCTCCCCGCTGGCGGTGCGCTTGTTGTGGTAGCGATCGGCGTAATAGGAGGCAAGCCCCGTCTGGGTATAGCCTCGCCAGTTGCCCGCACTGCCTGCATCAGGGTGGCTGCTGCAGGCGGCCAGCAGCAGGCACAGAGAGGCCAGCAGCCCTTTTTGTCGCGTCGTCATGCGTTGCTTCCTCGATGGGACAGAGCGACCAGCATCGCCAGTCAGGCTTCCGTTAACAGGGGCCTACTCTCTCACATTTCCCATGGAAAACGGGAGGCCCAAGCCTCCCGTTTTGCGTATCGCTCCGTCAGCCCCTGTCAGGGGAAGATGTCAGGCGATGAGCTTGTCGTCGGCGAAGCCAAAGCCGCGCAGCCCCACTACATGCACATGCTCGTGCTTGCCCTGCACCTTGCGGATGAGCTTGTAGGTGGTGCCCTTCTCGGGGCTGATGTTCTCCGGCGCCGCGATGAGGAGCTGCATGTCCTGCCGCTCGCACAGCTCGAACAGGGTGGCGATGGATTTGCCATCAAGCCGTGCCGCTTCGTCCAGGAACAACAGGCGGCAGGGAGCGATGTCCTTGCCGCGCAGACGGCGGGACTCCTCCTCCCAGCTGATGAGCACCATCAAGAGGATGGCCTGACCGGTGCCGATCGCCTCGCCGGTGGAGAGGGCGCCGCTCTCGGCCCGCAGCCAGCCGTCAGCCCCGCGCTGCACCTCGATCTCCAGCTCCAGGTAGTTGCGATAGTCGAGCAGCACGTCCCCCATCACCTGATAGTTGCGCTCCCCCTGCTCCACCTGCGGGTTGAGACGCTGGAAGAGCTTGGCCATGGCCTCGGAGAAGCTGAGCTCCTTGTCGGCGAAAAGATCGTTGTGCATGGCGCTCTGATCGGCGAGTGCGGTCAGGAGGCGAGTGTGGGCCTCGCGGATATTGACGTTGAGACGCACCCCGCGCACCAGACCGAAGGCGATGTTCTGCAGGCCCTGGTTCAATACCCGGATGCGGTTCTGCTCCCGGCGGATGATGTTGGTGATCTTGGCCGCCACCTCGTGGGAGGAGAGGGACAGATGGGTTTCCCGCTGCTTGAGCTCGTCGGCGAGGCGCGCCAGCTCGATCTCCATCTCCTCGATGGCTTCCACCGGATCGTCCGAGCGGATGATGTCGTTGCGGATGCGATCTTTCAGGTAACGGTAGACCTGCACATAGAAGGCGACCTTCTGCTCGGTGCTGCGGTTGCCTTCCGACAGACGCAGCGCATCGCGCAGGGCCTCGTCGTGGGCCACCGCCACCCGCAGGGCGCCGAGGGCCTTGTCCGACATGGAGCGCAGCTCGTCGCTGTCGAGGTACGCCAGCTCGCGCTTGTTCAGACGCTTCTCGACGTCGGTCTCCCGTGCCAGACGCACCACCCGCGACCAGCTCGCCTTGTGACCCACCAGGGATTTGCGGGCGCTGTAGTAATCCTTGCCTTCGAGCTTGAGACGACCGCCAAGGGACTCGATTTCGCGCTTGCACACCTGCAACTGGGCCTCGGCGCTGGTGCGGCGGGTCCGGGTGCGGATAAGCAGCTCTTCAATCTCTTTCTTGTGGGCACGGGCCTTCTCTTCCATGTCATCCGACAGGGTCAGCCCCATGGCCGCCAGCTCCTGCTCGAACTCCGCCAGGGTCTGCCCCTTGGCCGAGGCGCTGGAATCGAGCGCCGTGCGCAGTTGCAGCGCCTCGGTGTGGCGCTGGGTGATCTGCTTGTGCTGCTCACCGGCGGTGCGGGCGGCAAGCTCTGCCGCCTTGAGCTTCTCTTTGAGTCGCTCGCTCATCTCGGAGGCCTTGCCCAGCAGATCTTGCGCATCCTGATAGGCAAAGTGCGGCAAACGGGCCACCAGCTGATCGAGGGCGTAGCAACGGCGCTTCTGCTCGGCCAGCAGGTCGCTCACCTCGTCAAAGGCCGCCTGCAGGGCCGCCAGATCCTGGGGATCCTGGCGCAGCACCTGCACCATGGTTTCCAGTTTTTCCAGCGCCTTGCCGTGCCTGGCGATAAAGGCTTCGGCTGTTTTAAGGGCCTCCACATCGGCGTGAGCCGCCTCGAGGCGGGCCGCCAGGTCTGCCTCGGCAAACAGGTGGGCAAAGGGCAGCATCCCCTGCACCAGCTGGATATGGCGGGTCAGCTGGGCGGCGGCGGCTTTGGCATCACTCAGCTGCTTGTCGCACTCGGCGATGGTTTCTTGCAGCTTGCGCTGCTCGTGCTGCTTGGCCTGCACCTCGGCTTCGGGGTCCGGGCGGAAGGCGATATCCAGATGCTGGCCGATAAAGTCGCGGAAGTGGCCGTAGAGACGGTGGTACTTCTGCTGCTCGAAGGCGGCCTTGGCGTAGCCCTCGATGAGGTTTTCCCGCTCAAGATCGAGCTGCTCGATCCGTTTTTCCCGGGCGGCGCGGCCAAACAGCGGCAGCTCGGGGTAGCGGGAGAAGCGCACCTGACGTTTGCTGGTGCGCACCAGCACGGCGTCCCCCAGCTCATCAGCTTCCACCAGATCCTCGTCAAAGGAGTCGGGGTTGCCCTGGATGAGGTAGATATCTTCCGGGCAATCTTCCAGCTTTTTCAGCCGCTCGATGGCGCCTTCGAGGTCGAGCACCACCAGGGCGCTGCGAGCCGGGCCGTAGAGCGCGGAGTAGTAAGGGGCATCATCGATGGAGATGTCGTCATAGACGTCCGAGAGCAGCACGCCCCCCACCTGCTCGGCGATGCGGGCAAGACGCGGATCCGCCTCGCCGGCACCCAGCTGCAGGTTGCGAATTTGCATCTCCAGCGCCTGTTTCTGGCCCTGAATGCGGTTGCTCTCCTGCTCGAACTCCCGCTCCTTGTCGAGCACGCTCTGCATGCCGGAAGAGAGTTCTTCGGCGGTGGCCAAGGCCAAGCCACTCTGCTCGCGCAGTTGCTCGAGTTTTTCAAAGGATTTGAGCCAGCGCGGGGCCAGCTTGGTCAGCTCCGCGATATCGCGACCCAGCTGAGTACCCTGATGCTCGAGGCTGGCGCGGCGCTGATTGGCCTCTGCCTGCTGCTCGGAGAGCTCCTCCTGGCGGGTGCGCTGGGCTTCGAGGAAGATCTCCAGCTCGTCCTGGCTAGCAATGTGCTGACCAGACGCCTGGGCCAGCTCGTCTCGCAGCCGCAAGAGCGTCTTCTGGCTTTCGCTCTCTTTCTCGAGGCGAGCCAGCGCGGCGCGCAGACCCTGCCCCTGGGCAATGCGGGCCTTGTCTTCGATGTGGCGCTTGAGCAGCGCCTGCGCGGTGGGCCAGGCAGCCTCGCGCACTGTCTCGGGTGCGATGCTGAGCAGCAGCGTCAGCGCCGCTTCGTGTTCGGCCACCGCCGCCTTGGCCAGCGCCAGCTGCTGCTCGGCCCCCAGCACCCGGCTGGTGAGGCTCTGCTCGGCTGCGCGGAACTGGTGCAGGGTGTCGCTCGCCTGCGCAGGCTCGAGCCCCGGCAGTTCGCACTGCTCGCGGGCGTTTTCCAGGGCCTGCACCGCCTGACGGTACTGGATGGCGCGGGTCTGCTGGATATCGAGCGCCTGCTGGTAGTCGGCCAGCTGGGTCTTGAGGCTGTCCACCTCTGCCTGGGCCAGCTCCTTGCGCTCCTCCACTTCCAGCAACTGGCCGTGGATCTCTTCCACCACCGCCTGCTGCTGCTCGAGCTTGTCGTTGAGCTCCGCCAGATCGGCGCGATAGAGGGCAATCTTCTTTTGCAGGGCCACGGCCGCCATCACCTTGGCCAGGTGCTCGGCGGCGGACTCCAGCTCGTCGGTCAGGAGCTTCTCGCGGTTGGTGAGCTGATCCACCTCGTCCGCCAGATAGATGGCGCGCTGCTTCTCCTCGGCCAGCAGACGGCGTTTGCCGGCGAGCTCAGAGCGTGCCTTGAGGGCCAGCTCGGAGAGACGGCTCTTCTCGGCGGCGCCCCGCACATACTCCGCGGCCACATAGTGGGTGGTCTCGGTGATCAGGTTCTTGAAGAGATCCCGCTGACCTTGGGTCTCCTTGATGGCTTCCAGGGTGCGGCGGTTCTCGTAGATGGCCGCCTCCATGTCCTGGAACGCCTTGCGTACCCCGGAGTTCTCCGGCAGCAGGTATTCACGCAAGGAGCGGCTGATGGAAGACGAGATACCGCCGTAGAGGGAAGCTTCGATCAGGCGATAGAACTTGCCGCGATCCTTTTGATCCCGCAGTTTCTTCGGGGTGATGCCGAACTCGAACATGAAGTTGTGATAATCGGTCACCGTATTGAACTTGGCGACCTTGATGGCGCCGAGCTCCGCTGCCGCCCCCTTCAGATCAGCGAAGGCACGTACCCGACCCTTGCCGTCGTCGAGCTTCTCCAGCAGCAGATCCGTGGGCGCCAGGTGTTCGGGCACATCCACCAGGGCGAACGGAGTGATGTTGACCTTGTTGTCACGGTTGGCCACCTGTTCGAGGTGCACACCGACCCAGATCCGCTGCTCGCGGCTGTTCATCACTTCCAGCAGCGAATAGCAGTGGCCACGCTGCAGCTTGCCGTAGAGCCCCTTGTCGCGGGACGCGCTGGAGGAGCCCGCCTCCGTGGTGTTACGGAAATGGAGCAGTGACTGGTCGGGAATGAGGGCCGCGATAAAGGCCGCCATGGTGGTGGACTTGCCCGCGCCGTTACCGCCGGACAGGGTCGTGACCAGCTGGTCGAGATCGAAGGTGCGGGCAAAGAAGCCGTTCCAGTTGACCATGGTCAGGGATTTGAATTTGCCTCTCACGCCACACTCTCCATCAAACCGGCAGACACCATCAGTGCCGGCACATTAACGTTGCAGATCATCTTCCACCTCCAGCTCCAGCTGCTCTTCGTCCAGATCCTCTTCGATATCCTCGAACAGGGAATCGCTGCTCGGCATCTCGTCGTCGTGGAAAATGGCCTCCCCTTCCTGGATCATCCGCAGTTGCACCGCGCGGGGATCCTCGTCGGAGCGCACATCGGCGGCGAAGCGGAACACGGACTCGTTGACCCGGAATTTGTCGCTGTTGCCAAGGGGGGTGATCATCCCGAGGCGCTTGAGGCGACGCATGGAGGTGCGGATTTTCTCGAGGAGCTTCTTCTTGTCCAGATCCGTGCCGCCGGAGCGGCTGTTGACCATGCGCAGCAGTTGCTTCTCGTCCGCCAGACTCAGCACCTCTTCTTGCAGCTCTCCCATGGCGAACACCCCTTCAGAGGCGAGCCTGTCCGGGCTCAGGAACAGGTAGCAGAGCACCTTGCCCACCAGCATATCGAGCTCAGATAACACTGTTGTACCGATGTCGGCGCTCGGGCGCGGACGCAGGTAGAAGAAGCCTTCCGGCGCCTTGATGAGTTCCACCTGATAGCGGCCGTAGAAGATCTCCAGCTCCTGGTGGTACTCCACCAGGGCAGAGTGCTGCTCGAATTCGTCGGCACTGATGTGGCGACCGGAGCGCAGGGCGGTGTCGATGCGCGGAAACAAGGGGTTGGCGATGGCCTCTGCGAGGCGCAGGGGCAAGGGGAATTCAGTATTGATCGATGACATAGGCCTGAACCTTGGATCCAGCTTGGTTGATGGGTTTCCATGCGGGTTGGCGGTGGTGCTCGCGCTCACCGCTGGCATGGCCGAGACGCACGGCCTGATCGATCAGGAGGCGCGCCACGTCGAAGTGGGCATGGGCCGGGTAGTCCAGCAGGTATTCCCGCAGCACGTCGGCAAGATCCAGCCGATCTCCCTGCTCCGGATAGCGGGCCAGGTAGCGCTCGATGCGCTCCGCCAGCTCCTGGTTGATGTCCACCATCTCTACGTACTCCATCTCGAGGGGCACCTCGCCGGTCACCTCCTCGTCGTGGATGGCGATGGTTTCATCCCGCAGCTCCAGCAAACGGGGCTCTTCGGCCACCCGCAACAACCAGCTGTGCTGCTCGAAGTTGCGGATGGATTCCCGCAGCCGCTGGCTGAAGGCGCGGTTCTTGTCCATGTCGATGGCGTTGCGGATGAACTTGTGGACGTGCCTGTCATAACGGGACCAGAGCTCGATGCACTGCTGGCCCCAGGCGGTGATGACATCCAGACGCCCCTGCAGGGCGTGGGTCAGCTCCTCGACGTGGAACAGATCATCGCGCCCCTGGGCCGCTTCCTGAATGTTGAGCAGCCCCGCCTGCAGGCGGTGGCCGGCGGCGTCCAGGGTGTCCTGCAACTCGCGCAGGGTCTGGCCGGTCTCGTGCAGGAGCTTCTCGCAGCTGTGGATGGCATCGACCCAGTTCTGGGTCAGCAGGGCCGCGATCTCGCTCTTGACCTGGTTTTGCTGCTCGTCCATGGCGCGCTGGGTGAGATCGATGCGCCCGAGCGTCTCTTCCAGGGAGAAGGAGAGACGCGGCAGCACCTCGGCGTCCCACTGCTCCCGGGTGTTGGTCTCGAGCGCCGCCTTGCGGGCGGTGTCGAGCTCGGCCGCCAGGTGCTCGAGCAGGATGGAGAGCTTGATGGAGTCCACCTGGCGCTGATCCATGAAGAAATCGACGATGCTCATGCCAAGGCGCGACAGGCGGTAGAGGCTCTCCCCCGCCACCATGTCGGTGGTGAAACGCGACAGCAGTTGCTGACGAATGAGATCGTTGATGGCGTTGTTGGCGCGACCGGTGAGGGTCTCGTCCATCTGGCCGAAGGCACTGCTGACATAGCCAAAGGCATCGTGCAGCGCGGCCTCAGAGAGATCAGACTCGTCCTCGGAGAGCGTCTTGATCGCTATCAGAAAGGCCAGCCTGTCGGTGGGGAGGTTCAGCGCCAACCCCTCCTGTCTGACCCATCCCACCGTCTCTGGCAGGGTACGGGATGTACTCATCATGACGTTATCATCTCGTTGTTATAGTCGGCAGGTCTTCGCCCGCCGTGGTGATATAGGCCGGGGTCGGTGGCGCCCCGGCGGCTGGATCCCGCATCGTATTCACCCCGGTGTGTCTCAACCGGCCGGTTTCTGGGCCATCACATGGATGTAGCGCCCCAGGGAAACAAAGGGCTCCTGGCGGCAATATTGCTGCTCCATGGCCAGCAGGTCCTCGAACTTCTCGACCTGATCCTGCTTGTGGCGCATGTAGTCGTGGATGACGCGCACCCCGGTCTTGCCGATGATTCGCAATCCCCCCCGGCCTATCCAGTCATAGACCTGCTCCGGCAACTGGGGATTGGTGGGAGTCAGGGCTGTCTGGCGTTTCTTGCGAAGGCCCAGGCGCACATAGTCGAAATTACCCACCACCAGGCTCTGGAACAGGAGGCCGTGACGATTGTAAAAAAGCAGCGACAGTATGCCCCCTGCCTTGACGAAAGGGAACAGACCCAGCAAGGTCTGGCGCGGCTCGGCGAGCCACTCCAGTACCGCGTGACAGAGCACCAGATCGAAGGTGCCGGTCACCTGGTGCTTGAGATCCTGAATGGGGCAATGGATGAGACGAATTCTGTCTTCCAACCCCTTCTGGGCGATCTGCTCCCGGGCCAGATCCAGCATTTCTGCCGACAAATCGCACAGCTCCACCTGATGGCCCATGGCCGCCAGTTTCTGGGCGAAGTAGCCAAAGCCGCCGCCGGCATCCAGGATGCGCAGCGGCCGGTTGCCCAGGCGCGCCAGGCAGGCTTCGATGTCACTCCAGACAATGGTGGTGCGAATGCGCCCCTTGGTGGAGTCGTAAATGTTGCGAGCGAACTTGTCCGCGCGCCCGTCAAAACTCTGATCTTGCTTCAAGACACACTCATCTTCGACCGCCCCGCCATGAGGGCCGCAGGAGGAACCACACAGGATTGGGCCACAGGAAAAAAGAGGGGTATTCTGTCACATCCCGAATTTGCTGAAAACTCAAGGACGTGTCTGTCGTGTTCGAGCTCAACTTCTTTGTCATCAAGAAATGGCTGGGCCATCTGCTGATGCCGCTCCCCTTCTCTCTCTCCTTGTTGGTGCTGGCGCTCGTGCTGCTCTGGTTCACCCGCTTTCAAAAAAGCGGCAGGCTGCTGGCGACCCTTTCCTTGGTGATCATCGCCCTGATGGGGACGCGGCCGGTGAGCTACGAGCTGGCCCGCAGCCTGGAGCAGACCTATCCCCCCTTCGAGGTGAGCCAGCATCCTGACATCCAGGCCATCGTCGTGCTGGGCAACGGTCATGTGAGCGATCCGGCCATCCCAGAGCGCGCCTGGCAAAACAACATCTCCCTGGCGCGCACCCTGGAAGGGGTTCGCCTGGCCCTGGCCTATCCAGAGGCCGAGCTGGTCTTCTCCGGTGCCGTGGCCGGGGATCCCCTGTCGAACGCCGAGGTCAACGCCCGCATGGCGGCCAGCCTTGGCATCCCGCGTGCGCGCATGACGTTGTTTGAAAACAACAAAGACACCCATGACGAGGCGGTCAGCATCGCCGCCCACCTCAACGGCAAGCGGGTGGCGCTGGTGAGTTCGGCCACCCACCTGCCCCGGGCCATGGCTCTCTATCGCAGTCAGGGACTCGATGCGGTGCCGGCTCCCACCGATTACACCGCCAAGCAGAGTCAGGAGCCACAACCCCTCTACAGCTACCTCCCCAAAGGGCGTTATCTGATGTATTCCGAGGCTGCCATTCACGAGTGGATTGGGGTATGGTGGGCCCGTTTGCGTGGGCAGGTCACCGAGTGAGCAATCGCGCCTTGCATTCCTGATTTGGATCAGGAAAGCGAAAAAAAATTACGTCATTTGCCGCCGGGTCAGCTATCTTGGGCTCGGTTCAATTCATATAATGTTGCGCAATCAAATGCCTAGGAGATATAGAAGATGAGACAGCACCTGGTAATGGGTAACTGGAAACTGAACGGCACCAAGGCTTCTGTAGAAGCCCTGATCAAAGGACTGACCCCGGCCGCTGCCGCTCATCCTTCCGTGCAAGTGGCCGTCTGCCCGCCGGTTATCTTTTTGGGTCTGGTTGAACAGCTGACCGCCGGCAGCAAGATCGCCTACGGTGCCCAGAACGCCGACGTTCACGAGTCCGGCGCCTTCACCGGCGAAAACGCCCCCTCCATGCTCAAAGCCTTCGGCTGCACCTACTCCCTGGTCGGTCACAGCGAGCGTCGTACCCTGCACGCAGAGACCGACGACGTGGTGGCTGCCAAGTACGAAGCCATTCAGAAGGGCGGCCTGATCCCCGTGCTGTGCATCGGTGAAACCCTGGCCCAGTTCGAAGCCGGTACCACCAACCAGGTGGTCGAGACCCAGCTCAAGGCCGTGATCGATCGCTGCGGCATCGCCTCCTTCGAGAACGCCGTCATCGCTTACGAGCCGGTATGGGCCATCGGCACCGGCAAGACCGCCACCCCGGAGATCGCACAATCCGTGCATGCTCACATCCGTCAATACCTGGCCGGTTTTGATGCAGCCGTGGCTGCCAAGGTACAGATCCTGTACGGCGGCTCCGTGACTGGCGCCACCGCTGCCGACCTGTTCGGCCAGCCGGACATCGACGGTGGCCTGGTGGGTGGCGCGTCCCTGAAAGTGGACGACTTCTCCCAGATCATCGCTGGCGCCGCCAAGTAAGCGCCAAGCAAAGAGGGGCCCCGCCCCTCTTTGCATATCGCTTTCCTATGGACCCTCTCGCCATAGGAAAGCCGATATAGTAAAAGCGGCCAGCCGTATTTTTCAGAATCTTGATTTTCGACAACTCAGATCCAGAGGCACTCATGACCAAACAAATCAAACGTATTGGTGTTTTGACCAGTGGTGGTGACGCACCGGGTATGAACGCAGCCATCCGCGCCGTGGTGCGCGCCGGTCTGCATCATGGCCTGGAAGTTTACGGCATCTATGATGGCTACCTCGGTCTGCACCAGGACCGTATCGTCAAGCTCGAGCGTCACAGCGTCTCCGACGTCGTGAACCGTGGCGGTACCTTCCTGGGCTCCGCCCGTTTCCCCGCCTTCAAGGATCCGAAAGTCCGTGCCGAAGCGGTCGAAAACCTGAAGAAACACGGCATCGACGCCCTGGTGGTCATCGGCGGCGACGGCTCCTACATGGGTGCCAAGAAGCTGACCGAGGAGGGCTTCCCCTGCATCGGCCTGCCGGGCACCATCGACAACGATATCGCCGGTACCGACTTCACCATCGGCTTTGATACCGCCCTGAACGTGGTCGTGGACGCCATCGACCGCCTGCGCGACACCTGCAGCTCCCACCACCGCATCTCCGTGGTCGAGATCATGGGCCGCCACTGCGGCGATCTGGCCATGTCTGCCGCCGTTGCCGGTGGTGCCGAGTACGTGATCGTGCCGGAAGTGGCCTTCGACAAGGAGAAGCTGCTGCAACAGATCAAGGAAGGGGAAGCCAAGGGCAAGAAGCACGCCATCATCACCATCTGCGAGCACGTCACCGACGTGAACGCCCTGGCAAAAGACATCGAGGCCATGACCGGCCGCGAAACCCGCGCCACCATCCTGGGTCACATCCAGCGTGGCGGTTCTCCCACTGCCCGTGACCGTATCATGTCCAGCCGCATGGGTGCCTTCGCCGTCGAGCAACTGCTGGCGGGCCAGGGTGGCCGCTGCGTCGGCATTCAGGGCAACGAGATGGTGCACCACGACATCATCGACTGCATCGAGAACCTGAAGCGCCCGTTCAACCAGGAGCTGTACGATCTCTCCACCACCCTGTTCTAAAGGCTGTGGTCTGACAAAAAACCCTCCTCTGGAGGGTTTTTTTATGCGGGCTCCTCACCCCCTCCTCCCTCTGCGGGGGCCCGGCTATCCACTGGCCACTGTCGCCATGTCTTACCCCTTGCCCGGCGGCCCTGAGCCTCTGACCCCACGACCTTCTCCTTTACTTCTTTCCCCCGCTTTTCTGCTTGCTCACCTTGTTCGCGACGGGTCTGGATAAAGGTCTTGGTGCCGCAGAGCCACGGCCCTGCGCCAGGCCTCACCTGCCCTTCATCCCATCACACTGGCGCCATATAGCCACCCGGGTGGGCCGACGATCTCTCCCGCTTCCCCTGCGCGCGGGCCCGGTGGCTCGCCCCCCAAGAAAACAGCGAAAAACGGGGCTTCCGGCCACCCAAGGCCCCATGAAGGTCAAACCCCCATTTTCCCGCCTTACCCCTTCCCTTCCATGCTCCTTTGACGGCCCTTTTGTCGTTTTTCCGTACTCTTTTTGCACCCAGCCTGTTTGGGATGAGCAGAAAATTGAGGCTTCATCGGATAACCCTGGCTGGCAACAGCCTTGCAGACTGAGGTTAGGGCACAAGTCGTGAGAAAACATGACATGGGATGACAAAACCTGGCTAGCAGCCACCAACCTCCCTATGGCGACATCAATCTGCGCATCCCGCAGGCCATTTTGCTGCTGAAAAATGGAGATCACCACAAAAACTCCAATCGGAACCACCAAAGAGAGCGTCATAAAAATAACATAACTCAATGTATTTAAAGGCTTTATATGCATCCACTTTCACTGGCATCACCATAAAACCCTTCACAGGACAAAAAACGCCCTTAAACTTGGAAAAATGCAGCCGCATTCCACCACCAAACCATTTCTGCCTCATAATTACATTTTTCGTTGTTTTATCGTTCTGTTGTGGTATCTTGGTTCCATCATGAGCCAACCAAGGGAGATAAAATCATGAAAGAGTTCGTAGTTACCGCCGTTTTCACCGTGTTTTTCACTCTGGTTGCCGTCTCCATGCCGTCGCTGGCACAGCTCTAAGTAGGCCAATCAGCCATCTGCCACCTCTGCCCCAGAGGGGCGGTTCAAAAAACAGACTGCAACATGGGTTTTTGACGCGCCCTGGCAAAGGATGATGCCAAGCCATCATTGAGCGCTATCTGCGCACACAAAACGACCTCGTCGACATCCATGCCATCTTTCAAGGGGAGCCCGGGCTCCCCTTGTCGCATCTCCCCCTGCGGGATTTACTCTTGTCCCCCTGCCCGTCACAATGGCCGCTGGATTTGCTACGCAGGAACCACCATGACTCAGGATGCCTTGCGCCACTGGCGCCGCGACCTTCATCGTCACCCCGAAGCCGCCTGGTGTGAATTTCGCACCACCACCCTCATAGCCCAACACCTCACTGAACTCGGTTTCTCCATCATGCTGGGGGATCAACTGCTCACCAGCACCCTCATCATGGGACGGGAAATAGACGTCGAGGCCCAGAAGGCCCGTGCCCTGTACCAGGGGGCGCATCCGGAGTGGCTGACGCGGATCGACGCACTCACCGGCGTGATGGGACTCTGGGAGAGCGGGCGCCCCGGCCCCACCCTGGCGTTTCGCTTCGATATCGATGCGGTGGAGGTCGAAGAGAGCCAGGAGGTGTCACACCTGCCCGGCCAGGGAGGCTGGCACTCCGCCAACCCGGGCTGGATGCACGCCTGTGCCCACGATGGTCACACCGCCATCGGGCTGGTGCTGGCCGAGCGGATCGCGGCCCTCGCCGATCGCCTCACTGGCCGCATCAAGCTCTTCTTCCAGCCGGCTGAAGAGGGCTGCCGAGGCGGCAAGGCGCTGGCGGCAGGGGGGCAGCTCGACGACGTGGACGCTCTGCTGGCACTGCACATCGGCATTCACGCGAGCAGCGGTGAGCTGGTGGTCAACCCCACCGAGTTTCTCTGTTCAACCAAATTCGACGTGGAGTTCATGGGGCAAGCCGCCCATGCGGGGCTCGAGCCCAACGCAGGCCACAATGCCCTGGCGGCGGCCTGCATGGCCACCACCGCCATGCTCGGCATTCCCCGCCATCGGGATGGCATGACCCGCATCAACGTGGGGCAGCTCAACGGCGGCAGTGGACGCAACGTCATCCCGGGCCATGCCCGCCTGATGGGGGAGACCCGTGGCGCGACGCCGGCCCTCAACGACTACATGTTCAATCAGGTGCAGCAGATTGTGGAGGGGGCGGCCCTGATGCAGGGCGCGACCTACCACATCCGCAAACAGGGGGAAGCGATCGGCATCGAGAACAGCCCAGCCCTCATCGAGGAAATCGTGCCTCTCGCACAGGGGAATTCCCTTGATACCATCCACACCCGCCGCTTCGGGGCCAGCGAGGATGCCGGTTTCCTCATCGAGCGGGTACAGCAGCACGGCGGCGAAGCCGCCTATCTCATCCTGGGAGCCAACCTCGCGGCCCCCCACCATCATCCGGAGTTCGACTTCGACGAAGCCGTGCTGGCCCCCGGAGTGGCCTTGCTGGAGGCCTGGCTGCTCGCCCGCCTCGGCCGCTAGCAGACGCCGGATGCAAACAAGGCAGCCCATGGGCTGCCTTGTTTTTTTACATCCTTGCGGGCATAGGGGACCTACTCTCCCAGCACGATCGCGCAGAGATGGGCGAAGTGGTGGATCTCGTGGGTCGCCTCGCACGGGCCTGTCTCCCGTCCCGGGTTGTACCAGCAGGTGGCAAGCCCCTGGGCGGCGGCACCGGCGATGTCGGTCTTGGGATTGTCCCCCACCATCAACACCCGCGCCGGGCTCGGCTGACCCATCTGCGCCAAGGCATGCTGGAAGATGGCCGCCGCCGGCTTGGTCACCTGCACCTCGTCAGAGATAACGAGAGGCTCAAACCAGCTGTTCCAGCCCAGTTTGTCGAGGCGCCCGCGCTGGGGCAGGCTGAAGCCGTTGGTGATGATCCCCATTCTGACCTTGCTCTTCAGGGCCTGCAGGGTCTCCTCCACCCCCTCCAGCGGCACGCTCAGGGCGATGATCTGCTGCAGGAAGGTCTCGTTCATCGCCATGGGCGCCACGTTGACCTGCTCGGCAAAGAGCGAAAAACGGGTCTGCTGCAGGTGGGTGGCGTCAATCTCCCCTGAGTTGTACTGCTGCCAGAGCCGCTGGTTGAGGGCATGGTACTCCGCCATCTTGGGGGGAGTCGGCGCCACGCCGTAGATCTGCAGGGTCCGCTCCAGCGCCCTGGCGACCGGAAAATCGAGCAGGGTTTCGTCCAGATCGAACAGCACCCAGTCATAGCTTGCTTGTTTCACGCTTGTCCTTATTGATTGTGCTTGGCCACGTTGTCATGCGTCGGGCGCCCCCATCCCCAGAGGGCTGTCGAGCAGGGTCAGGGTCAACCTGACACCAAAGCCGGTTACCTCGCTGCCCACCACGCCATTGCCCCCCTTGTTGCGAAAACCACTCAGGTCGAGGTGCAACCAGGGAAGCTCGGCGGGCACGAAGCGCGTGAGAAAACGGGCGGCATCGATGTGATCCGGGGAGGCGCCCGGCGCGCACTGTAACAGATCGGCCCACTCGCTATCGAGGTTGTCATCGTAATCCTCGTCCAGGGGGAAGGGCCAGACTCGCTCCCCGCTCTGCTGGCCCAGCGCTATCAGAGTGGTGAGCCACTCGGGGCGGTTGGAGAAGGCACCGCTGTAACGGCTGCCGAGCGCCCGTTTGCAGGCGCCAGTCAGGGTGGCGTAGTCGATCAGCAAGTCGGGGTTGTCCCCGGCCGCCAGGGTCAGGGCATCCGCCAGTACCATGCGACCCTCGGCATCGGTGTCCACCACTTCGATGGTGGTGCCGTTGAGGGCGGTCACCACCTCACCGGGCCGGAAGGCCTGCGGGCCGATGTGGTTCTCGGCGATGGCGAGCCAGCAGTGCACCTCAACGGGGAGTTTCGCCCGGCTGATGGCCAGCAGCGTGCCAAGGGCCACCGCGCTGCCCCCCATGTCCAGGTGCATGCCATACATGCTGCCACCGACTTTCAGGTTGTAGCCACCGGAGTCGTGACAGATCCCCTTGCCCACCAGCGCGAGGCGGCGCACCGGGTTGGCCGGGCAGTAGCTGAGCCTGACGATGGCGGCCTGACCGTTTGCCGAGCCCCTGGCCACCGCCAGGAAGGCGCCGGCGCCCAGGGTGGCGAGGGCCGCCTCGTCAAACTCCTGCCACTGCCACCCCTCCTGCTGCGCCAGTTGCTGCACAAAAGCCCGGTAGCCTTGGGCGTCAAGCTCGGAGGCGGGCAGCACTGCCAGGTGGCGAGCCAGACCGTTGCCTTCGGCTTCTGCGCTCAGGCGGGCCATGTCCAGCTCGCAAGGGGGGGAAAGTTGCAACTGCTGATAACCCGGTCTTGTCGCCTCACTCCGTTTCTGGGTCGGCAGGGTCACATCGGCGGCGAGCAGGCAGGCGAGCACCACCCTTGCCAGTTGCGCGCGATGCTCATCGTCAAAGCCCTCCAGATGGAGCGCCAGGTGCGTCGCCTTGAGGCCCGCCAGCGAGCCCACCCAGCTGCGCACCTGCTTGTAGAGCCGATGATCCAGGACCAGGCGGGCATCCATGAAGATCACCCGTTGCAGCCCCTGACTGTCGTCAAGGGAATAGGGGGCCTTCTGACCCAGGGCTATCTGGGTTGCCACGGCGGCAAAGGGAGGCGTCGCCAGCAGGGTATCGCGCGCTGAGTCGGCAATGAGCAGGAGTTTGACGGCAGTCGGCCCTGCCATTACCTCGGCGAGGGAGGTGTTCTGCATCGTGATTTGGGGAGAAGAATAGCTAAAAGGGGTCATCACAGGGTGCGGCCTCATCCATGAACAGAAAGCAGGATGATACCGAACAAATGGCGAGAGGGATCGGAAAAACACACATTATTGTGTGTAAGCAACAGATGCTGGAGGGGATCAGAGAGGTAATGCAGAAGAAAATCAGTCAGAAGTTGGTTGCGGGGGCCGGATTTGAACCGACGACCTTCGGGTTATGAGCCCGACGAGCTACCGAGCTGCTCCACCCCGCGTCCGAATTGTATTGCCACCACAAAAAGCAGAGCAGTTGCTTCTTGCTGTCTTCGTTTCCACCGCAGGCGCTAGCGCTTGCCATGAATACAAATGGTTGGTTGCGGGGGCCGGATTTGAACCGACGACCTTCGGGTTATGAGCCCGACGAGCTACCGAGCTGCTCCACCCCGCGTCAGAGGTCGCCCATAATAGGCGCCAACGCTGAGATTGCAAGTAAATATCCTAAAAAAAGTTTATTCGGGGATTAAACCGTCACATACTGCGCTCTTTTGCAACAAATCGCAGTTTTTTCAGGCAGCTAGCGATCTCTCGCCCCTCAGGCCCCTCCCCGCGCTCCCCCCGACTTGCCCCTCTTTGCCATAAAAAAAGCCCGCACAACAAGGTGCGGGCGGGAGGATGCGCCGGGATCAGGCGAGCTGGTGCAACACGCTGGTCGCCGCAATCTGGGCGATGATGAGGCCGCACAGGGTCACGGAGACCACCACGGGGGCCGTCTCCTGCTGACGGTAGATGGGGCTGAACCAGAGCAGCAGGGCTGCGACCAGCAGGCCGGCCTGGGTCACTACCCCGGGGATCAGCGGGTCGAGCCCGGCGCTGCTCCCCTGCCAACCCACCAGCACCGCCAGCCAGATAAGACTCAGGATGGCGGAGACCAGCCCCGCCAGGGGCAGCAGCAGATTGAAGGCTTGCAGGCGGTGGCGGGCACGTAGCAGCATCAGGTGGGCAAAGGCCGACCCCAGCAGCACCATCTGCAGCAGGCCGCCGAGCCAGCCCTGGATCTGCATCAGACCCAGCCCGTAGAGGGCGAGCGGCATGGCGGGCAACCACAGCAGGGTGGCGGGGATGGCGCGCTTGCCCTCCAGACGAGACTGGACCAGGGAGAGCACGATACCGAGCACCAGGGCGGCCCCCCCGCTCCAGATGAGCCAGCCCGCAACCTTGGCCTCCACCGCCAGCATCAGAGAGAGCCCGGTGATCACCCAGACCGAGAAGAGCTGGGTAGTGATCCGCGAGCGCTGGCCCGGGCAGAGATCCCCGCGCCACAGGACGAGCCCCACGGCGATCAGGGCTCCCAGGGCCATCAGACCGGTCAGGGGAAAGAGCCAAAAAGGAAGTTGGACGAACATAGGGTCTCCGGCAGCAGTCCGGGTGCGGGTGCACCCATCACAGGGTAAGGAAGGACAAGAGGCAGGGAGTATATCCAAACTCCCCCCGTCTTCCCAACGTCGCCGGTCAGCTTTGTCCCCGGGCAAGGGCGACCACCCGGGCAAACATCTGTTTGAGCACAGGGGGAATGTGCTCGCTGCCGAGGCGCTCCGCCTCCTCCACCACCGCCAGGGCCATGCCTGGCTTGCTGCGATGGTGGATCGCCTTGGCGATGATGCGCCCGGCGTTGAGGGTGGAGCGCCCCCCGACCCCCGCCTCACGCCGGAACACCCCCTCGAACCCGTTCTGGTAGAGGTAGTGCTCTATGTCTGCCGCCGGCAACTGGGTCAGCCGATCCCGCTCGCGCTCCCCTTTGAGCAGGGAGCGGGCGGAGCTTGCATACTTGGCGCCCGCCTCGTCACCGTCGGTGAGCAGGTGCCACTCTATGCCAAAGTCCCGGGCCACCTTGATGAGGGGAGCCTGGCCGCACTGGGCGAACTCGATGATGCGCACCCCCTCTGCCCGCAGGCTGTAGCCGCAGATCTGGGCCAGCTCCGAGAGCAGCCAGATCTCGGTCTCCCCTTCCACCAGCAGCCAGCAGCGAGCAAACATCGACATGGGCCTGTTGATGCGCACATGGAAGGCAATCTTGCGCAGATCGTCGCTGCTGTAGCGCTCCCCTCCCAACTGATGGCAGAGGATGTCCTGCTGGCGGCGCACCAGACGGCGCACCTGATTGAGGGGCAAGGAGGAGAGCAGGTCCCCCGAGTTGGTGGTGAGCAGCTTCTGGCCGGGCAACTGCTCCAGCAGACCCCAGGCCAGGGCCAGCATGGTGGGATGCAAGCGGCTCTCTGGGTCTTCCAGCATCAGTATGGGTCTGGCCCCCTCCTCCAGCTCCCGGTTGCCCCGGGCGTGGAGCAGCATGGCCGCCATGCCCGCCATGGCCAGTTGCAGCGCCCGGTTGTCCGCATTGCGCAGCAGCACCTGCAGGTTGCCGGGATTGCGCAGGGTCATGGGGCGATTGACGATATCCCGCTGGCTGCGAGGCTTGTGCTTGATGGGCGCCAGGGCGCTGAAGTAGTGCTCCATCAACTGCTGCACCGCCTGCAGCGCCTCCTTGAGTTCTGGCTCGCCGATGCGCTGGGGCTCATCGGTGAGCTTGCCGGCCAGCTCGTCCAGCCGCTGCTCGCACAGATCCCCCCAGGGCAGCCGCTCGATGCCCTCCCGGGCGGTACGGGCATCCCGCAGCCTGAACACCGGATTCATGGTGATGAGCAGACGCACCAGCGCCTCGTTGTTGTCGATGGTCAGGCTCTTGCCGATGCCGTCGAGAAAGTCGTGGGTGGTGAGCACGCTGCCATCATCCTGCAACTCGGCACTGGCACGATAATGCACCCGGTGGAACTTGTCCTTGTGGGGGATCCAGGCCGCCCCGAGGCGGGCCAGACGGCGGGAGTGCTGGCACATCTGGGGACGATACTCGCTGAAGGTGAGCACCAGTTGCAGCGTGCGCGAGGGTTCGAGCTCGGGATCTTCGGGCCGGTGAAAATCATCCTGACCAAATTGATAGGGCTCGGCATCCCCCAGCAGGCACCAGAGGGCCCGCAGCAGGCTGGATTTGCCCCAGGCGTTTTCGCCGATGAGCACAGTGGTGTTGTCCAGCCCGAGGGAGAGGCGATTTATTCCGCGAAAACCTTTGACTTCAATGCGTTCCAGAAACATGCGGCCATATCCAGTCCATCCTGATGGCGCAATAGTGGCAAAGTTGCCGGAAAAATCCTATCGGGTTACGGCGTTTTCAGCGGGAACTGTGAGGAACGAGCGGTTCGGGCGGCGTCGGCTGGGTGGCGCGATAGAGGGGGGCATTCCAGTGGTTGAACCAGAGATGGCGAGTACGAGTCTGACGTTTGCGATGATTCAATGGGCATTCCTTTCAATGGACAAGAGACAGAGGGTACACCTCTTTTGCCCAGAGTCTCAGGGTTATCTGTGACAGGAGAATGACAACTGGGCTCGCCACTGGCCCGGGCTCAGGCCGAACGCCTCCCGAAAACGGTTACCAAAATGGGCCTGGGAGGAGAAGCCGCACTGGGCGGCGATGCTGGCCAGAGGCTCGCTTCCCGCCAGCAACTGCTTGGCCCGCTTGAGCCGCAGCCCGAGCAGGTAGCGGTGGGGCGGACAGCCCAGGCTCTGCCCGAACATACGGGCGAAGTGGTATTCGCTCAGACCCGCCTCCCGGGCGAGTTCTCCCAGGGTGACCGGCTCGGCCAGGTGAGCCTGCAGATACTCCTGCACCCGGCGCACCACGGCCGGGGCCAGGCCGCCGCGCACTTCCGGCAGCGCCGGGGCCTCGCGGGTGTGATGGCGATAGGCGTGCAGCATCAGCATCCAGGCACCGTGGGAGAGCGCCATGCGATCGATGCCGTGCTGCCAGTCCAGCTTCATCAATTGCCCCTGCACCAGGGCCGCCGCCTGGGGATCGTCGATGAAGGTCTTGTCTTCCAGTTGCAGATGACGCCCCTCCTTGTCACACGCCTGCTCGGCGATACGGGTGAAGTGGGCGGGGGTGAAGTAGAGGTGGAAGAAGCGAAACTCCTCGCGCACCAGCCACTCGGACCTGTGGTGATCCGGCATGATGCACACCTTGCCGGCACCGCCATGGCCACCGGGGCCGTCCAGCCGCTCGGTCTGCTCGCCCCCCTGCAGGTAGACGCTGATGGTGTGGTTGCCCGGCTTGTGGTAGCGGGTCTGATCGTAGCGGTTGCACCAGCTCGCCACCCCGAGTCCGGGCTCCAGCCAGCAGGAGTCCTCCAGCCTGGCACCGGTGCTCACCAGGGCATCAAAGACCCCTGCCTGTCTTGTCTGCTGCATGGCATGCTGCACGCTTGCGTCCCTCTCTGGCACTTGCCGCCCCTTTCCTGTCGCCATCTTATCGCGCCTCATGGTCAAAGGCTGCGCCTCCGTTGAAAAAACCGCAAGATGGTGCAAGCCGGCACCCCGCCTCACGGTTCATGCTGATCACATCATCTTCTCTTGATGGGATCACACCATGAATCTGATGCTCTATGTTTCCACCGTCCTCATCTGGGGCAGCACCTGGATTGCCATCGCCTGGCAGCTCGGCCCCATCCCCATCGAGGTCTCGGTGCTCTATCGTTTCGCCCTGGCGGCCCTGGCCCTGTTCGCCCTGCTCACGGTGAGCGGCAAGTTTCCGCGCCTGCCCTGGGCGGGCCAGCGTTATGCTGCCCTGCTCGGCGCGTTGCTCTTTTCCACCAACTTCCTCTGTTTCTACCACGCCACCCTCTATATCCCGAGCGGCCTGTCGGCGGTGATTTTCGCCAGCGCCAGCATCTTCAACGGCCTCAATCTCTGGCTGTTCGAGGGTAAACGACCGGGCCTGCGCTGGCTGCAAGGATCGTTGCTGGGGCTGCTTGGCACCCTGCTGCTCTTCTGGCCGGTGCTGGCGGATGCGCAACTGGGTGCAAACGGCTGGAAGGGCTTGCTCTTTGCCTGCGCCGGCACCCTCTGCTTCTCCCTGGGCAACCTGGTCTCCGCCCGGGGACAGCGCCAGGGCTATCACGTATTGCAGATGGTACCCTGGGGCATGGTCTACGGCGTGGCGCTGCTGCTGGGCTGGGTCACGGTACTCGGTCAGTCACTCACCCTGCCCACCGACCCGCGCTACCTCGCCGCCATGGTCTATCTGGCCATCTTCGGCTCCGTCATCGCCTTCACCGCCTACCTCACCCTGGTGGGGCGCATCGGTGCCAGCAAGGCGGCCTACGCCACCGTGCTCTTCCCCCTGGTGGCCCTCACCCTCTCCACCTTCTATGAAGGCTTTGTCTGGCAGACGGTCTCCATCGTCGGCGTGGTGGTGAGTCTCATTGGCAACCTGGTGATCTTCGCGCCCCCCGTCAAGGCGTGGCGCTGGCCGCTATCAAGGGCCGCAAACGGTACTTGCCCCTGATGCCACCAGCCCCTAAGGTAACCGCGTCCAACACACGAGGAGGGAGGACGCATGTTACTGGAAGGGCTGGAGACACTCTGCCTGCTGGCAAGCGAGGGCACCATGGCCAAGGTTGCAAGCCGCCTCTATATCAGTCAGTCGGCGGTCAGCAAGCGCATCGCCCAGCTGGAGCAGCGCCTTGGCAAGAAGCTCATCGAGCCGGATGGCCGTCATATCCGCCTCACTCCCCAGGCCCGTGAACTGCTCGCCCGGGTAGCCCCGAGCCTCGCCGAAATGAAGGGGGTGCTGGCGGACAGCCAGATCCTCACGGATCAGACCCCTCTGTCCATCGCCTGCTCCGAAACCCTGCTGGCGGGCTACCTCGCCCGCTTCATGCACGCCTATCTTGAACGGGATCCCCACATTGCCCTCTCTACCCACCACACCCCGGTCATTCTGGCCCGGGTGCGCGGCGGGGATGCCCTGCTCGGGATCTGCGCCGGCCGCCTGCCGCCTGGCCATGGGCTGTGTGCCGAACGGCTGCTGGAGGAGCCCTTCTATCTGGTGGGGGAGGCTCTGGATGAGGCGGCGCAGCCGGATCACCAGGGCGCCTTGCAAGAAACTGTGACCAGCAAGCAACTGGCTGAAGGCGACGTGAGTCAGGGGATGCAGGGCAAGGTGCGCAAGATCCTGACCATGGATCTGGAGAACCCCTCCAACCGCTATCTGCGCGAGCCCCTGGCCGCCCTCGGGCTTATCCCCGCCATGGAGCTCGATTCCTACCTGGCGCTGATCGAGCTGGCCAAGGCAGGCATTGGCCCCGTGCTCCTGCCCGCCGGCCTGCTGGCGCTGGTGGGTGAGCAGGGGACACAGGCACGCCCCCTGCCGGGACTGGGCCGCCCGCTCCACCTGGTCTATCGGCAAACAGCCTCAAGCGCGATCGCATTGCCCGCCTGGTGCAAGCGCTGCAAGCCCATTTCCGGCAACTATCGGCACTGGGCTGAAACGCAAGAGGGCCCGATCTGCGATCGGGCCCTCGTCATGGGGGTACCGGCTCAGCCCAACCAGGCAAAGAGCTCGGGGTACTGGCTCCACACCAGCTTGGCGGACATCACCAGGGAGACTGTCACCAGCAGCGGCTTGATGAGCTTCACCCCTTTCTTGAGCACCAGCTTGGAGCCCATGCGCGCCCCGATGAACTGCCCCAGCGCCATGCACAGCCCCACGCTCCACACCACCTTGCCCCCCAGGGTGAAAAAGAGCAGAGAAGCGATGTTGGAGGTGAAGTTGAGCAGCTTGGTGTGGGCGGTGGCCCGCGCCATGCCAAAGCCCGCCAGGGCCACGAAACCGATGGCAAAAAACGACCCCGTGCCCGGCCCGAAGAAGCCGTCATAAAAGCCCACCCCCCCGCCCACCAGCAGGGCGAACGCCATGGGGGTGAGGCGGCGCTGGCTCTCCGCATCGCTCACCCTGGGGGAGAAGTAGAAGTAGCAGGCAAACGCCATCAGCAGGAAGGGGAGCAGCCGCTCCAGGATGGCGGCATCGATGGTCTGCACCGCCAGAGTGCCGATGGCCGCCCCGATGAAGGTGCAGATGACCGCCGGCCAGATGATGGCCCACTCAAGGAGCCCCTTGCGGGCATAAAACCAGGTGGCGGAGAAGGAACCGAAACTGCTCTGCAACTTGTTGGTGCCAAGCACCAGGGCCGGCGGCATGCCGGTGGCCAGCAGGGCCGGCACCGTCAAGAGTCCCCCGCCCCCGGCGATGGCATCGATAAAGCCGGCGATGAGGGCCACCCCGAACAGGGCGACCAGGGTGAGCAGTTCCAGTTCCATCCATAGACCTCGTGTGATTGGCGGCGCCCGGCATGGCCTGGAGCCTGAAGGAGTCAACAGGTCGCTATCCTAGCGAGGGCGGGCTCATGAAGCCAACGAAACAATGGCAGCCAACTAATTCCTTATTTTCATCAATCAGCCCGCGAGAGGGCCTGCGCCTTGATAACCGCCAGCCTCTGTAGCAGGGGCGCTTCATCCGCACCGGGCGCACGGCTTACCCGGCCAGCCATGTAGCGGCTACTGATGAGGATTAATCCAGAGCGCGGCTCTGGCCCTTGATGGCCTCCAGCCCCTCCAGCAGGGGCGCTTCATCCTCACCGGGCGCACGGCTTACCCGGCCAGCCATGTAGCGGCTGCTGATGAGGATTAATCCAGAGCGCGGCTCTGGCCCTTGATGGCCTCCAGCCCCTCCAGCATGGGCCCTTCATCAGCACCGGGTGCACGGCTAACCCGGCCAGCCATGTAGCGGCTGCTGAAGAGATTGAACCAGAGCTGCAGCGCCTGTCCCGCCCGCAGCTCCCCGGCCACTTCCAGCACGCAGGCGGCCACCTCGGCGGTGCACAGGTGCTCGTCGCTGTGGGCGACGCGCATGCCGTAGGTAGAGAGCGCATCCGGCTTGATGGCGAGCACCGGGAAGCCGTCCAGATAGGGACTCTTGTTGAACATCTTGCGCGCCTCGGGCCAGGTGCCGTCCAGCAGGATGAACAGCGGCTTCTTGCCGGGGGCCAGTACCACCTCGCCGGTCAGGCGGTCGGGCGCTTTCTCGCAGGCGGGAAAGACCACGTAGGGCTGCCAGGCGGGATCCGCCAGCAGGGCCAGCAGCTCGGGATGGGGTTCGGTACGCGACCAGAGAAAGGCCCAGGTGGAGTCCGGCAGCACGTCGGCGATGAGGCGCCCGGTGTTGGAGGGCTTCATGGGCTCGCTGTCATACATCATGAGGCAGAAACCGGCCTCGGCCTTGAGCGCCGGGCGCCAGTCGCAGGCACACCAGTCGTGGCGCAGCTGGCAGGCATCACAGCGTGGCACGCTGCCGCCACGGGCAAGAAAGGGTCGGGTCGAGACGCTCTTGCGCCAGATGCGCAGGCGGTTGACGGCGTGATCGGGGATGGGCTTCATGGAACGCGGCTCTGACGGTGCCTGTGGCGGGACAAAAGGGGGCTGATTGTAACGGCGCGCCCTCCTGGCGGCAAGGCTTGCCGGGCGGCGCCCTGCCCCCTTCCCTCCCCGCGCTCTGCCCGCTTCCCCCCATGAAAAAAGGGGCCCTGAGGCCCCTACTCACCATCCGTTGCAACCGGGTCTGGCGACATCAGACCGACTTTCGCAGGATCTGCTCCAGATAGTGCGCGAAGCTGTGGCCGTGGTGCTCCAGCAGTTTCGGGAACATGGAGATGGAGGTCATGCCCGGGAAGGTGTTGATCTCGTTGAGCAAAATCTCCCCCTCTTCGGTCAGGAAGAAGTCGATGCGCGACAGATGAGTCAGCTTGAGCTGACGGAACGCCTTCAAGGCGTACTCGTGGATGGCATCGGCCTGGGCCTGAGTCAGCCCCTCGGCCTTGAGCGCGGTCTCGGTGTGACTGGCGCTGCTGTACTTCTCTTCATAGGTGTAGAACTTGTCCTGGGGTACGCAGATCTCCCCCGGATAGGTGGCCACCAGCTCGTCACCATACTGGTAGACCGCCACTTCCAGCTCGCGGGGCTTGACTGCTTTTTCGATCAATACCTGCTCGGAGTAACCGAAGGCATCGGCAATGCCCTTCACCAGATCTGCCTCGTTGCTGGCGGAGTAGCAACCCACGGAAGAGCCCTGGGAAGCCGCCTTGATGAAGACCTTGCCCCACTTGGCCAGCGCCGCTTTCGCCTCGGTCAGGCTCGCCTCGCCCTGCTCGGTCAGGAACAGGTAGGGGGTATTGGGGATGCCGATGGCGGTGAGCCACAGCTTGGTGGTGATCTTGTTGAAGCACACCTTGCTCGCCTCGGCGTCACAACCCAGATAAGGCAGGCCGGCCAGCTCGAGGAAGGATTGCAGATCGCCGGTCTCACCGGGATAACCGTGGATGCAGGGCACCACGTAGTCCACCGGACGGGCCACGCTGTCGAACGAGAGCAGCTTGTCCAGCCCCAGCTTGCACTCGCGACCGTCGGCGCTGAGCCAGCGGTCGGCAAACATCTCGACCCGGGTCACTTCGATGCCGGGCAGGAGCCCGAGCTGTTTTTCGAGGAAATTGGCGCTGCGCAGCGAGACTTCGTGCTCGGAGCCGCCACCGCCGCACAGCAGCAAGACATGCATGTTCTTCATTAGATGTGATCCCTTGGGAGAAGTGGCTTCGTCATCACCATGTCAAACCCAACCGCATGAAAACCGGACGAAGCCAGAAACGAACATAAGTGCGGGCAGTGTAGCAAGGGAGGGGAAGCCTTGTCAGCCGATGGGGCGCACCTCCCCCTGCCCGGGCAGATAAAAGTCTCTTCCTGTGTCAGAAACAGGATGAAATGCGCTCAGCGGGGGGGATCGACCCGCCCGGCGCCATTGCCGTTGACCCGAAACCAGCCGGCAATGCTGTAGCGCTCCCGGCTTGCGGGCAGCACCTCGTGGGGAAACTCTTCAGACAGGAAGAGCACCAGCCGCCCGCCCCGGGGGGAGACATCCATCAGAAACTGCTCGCAGTCGTCATAGACCCGCAATATTCCCCCCGCCTCTGGCTGCCAGTCGTTGTTCAGGTAGAACACCGAGGTGAGCCGGCGGTTGGATCGCCCGGCGAAGGCGTCGCGATGGGTGGCGTAGAAGTCTCCCTGACGGTAGCGGGCAAAGTGGGCCTCGTAGTCGAACAGCCCCAGCATCAGGCTGCGATTGGCGGCCAGACGCAGGGACTCCATCCGGGCCAGATAGTCGGCCACCGGCGCGCCGAGGGAGGCGTCGAGCCAGTGGATCTGATCCCGACGGATATCGCGGTTGTCCTGATGCAGGGTCTCGCGCCCGATCCCCGCCGGTCGCCACTCGTCCGGCAGGCAGGCCTTGAGGGCATCCACCTCGGCGGCGGTTAAAAAATCATCCACTATCACCCAACCCCGGGTGTAGATGGCATCCATGACGGCTTGATAGTCCAAGATAGGCTCGCAGCGAGGGGAGAGAGTGCGCTTTGTAGCGACTTCGGACCATCGGCACAAACCGGATTGCTTCTCTTGAGAAGTCCCGCCATCAATAGGAGTCTGGGGGGAACAGACGCCCTCCCCCTTGCTCCCCGGCCCTCGGCCCGTTAACGTGCAAGGATTGTCCCCGGGCGCCTTGTCGCCCCTCTTGCATCAGGAGAAACCATGCCCCTGCCCCTCATCCCCCTGCAACGACTCGATGGCACGGCCTGGTCCACCGCCGATCTGCAGGGCCGTGTCGTGCTAGTGGTCAACGTGGCAAGCCGCTGCGGTTTTACCCCCCAATACACCGGGCTTGAGGCCCTCTATCGCCAGTTCGGCCCCCAAGGCTTCGAGATCCTGGGCTTTCCCTGCGATCAGTTCGGCCATCAGGAGCCGGGCGATGCCGAGGAGATCGCCCGCTTCTGCTCGCTCGACTACCCTGTCAGCTTCCCCCTGATGGCCAAGTGCGAGGTCAACGGCGCCGGGGCCCACCCCCTCTATCGCTGGCTCAAGGAGCAAAAGCCCGGACTCCTTGGCAGCGAGGCCATCAAGTGGAACTTCACCAAGTTCCTGATTGACCGTGAAGGCCGGGTGGTGGACCGCTTCGCCCCCCAGACCAGGCCGGAGGATCTGGTGCAGGCCATCGAGGGACTGCTCTGACGGGCGTGCGCCGAGGCCAGGGGGGCCCCTCTTAGCGCCCCCTGGCCTTTCCCTGCCGGGATGGCCGTGGCAACCCTGCTCGCGACACGGCTGCTGCGCGTGCGCCTCGCATCTGCTATATTACGCGCCCACTGTCTCTTGTGCGGTCGCTTTGCCGGGCTCAGGCCCAGCCTCGATGGCGGCCCACCCTATTTTCCATGTCGTGACGGACCAAGGCTGCCGTCACCCGTTGAGCCCAAGGCTCGGAGTGTCCCTCGAACATGTCATTCAATGAACTGGGTCTGTCACCGCACATCCTGCGGGCCGTCAAGGAGCTGGGTTACGAACAACCCACCCCCATCCAGCAGCAAGCCATTCCCGCCATCCTGGCCGGGCAGGACGTGCTGGGCGGCGCCCAGACAGGCACGGGCAAGACGGCCGGTTTCACCCTGCCCATGCTTCATCGACTGCTGGCCAACCACGGCCGTGGCGGTCGTCGCCAGGTGCGAGCACTGGTGCTGACCCCGACCCGGGAGCTGGCCGCCCAGGTGGGCGAGAGCATCATCAAATATGCCCACCACCTGCCGTTTCGTACCCTGATCGCCTATGGCGGCGTCAGCATCAAGCCGAACCTGGACGCCATCAAGCTCGGGGTCGACATCCTGGTCGCCACACCGGGCCGCCTGCTGGATCTGCTGACCCAGGGCGCCCTGACCCTGAGCGCCCTCGAGGTGCTGGTGCTGGATGAAGCGGACAGAATGCTCGACATGGGGTTCATCACCGACATTCGCCGCATCATGAAGGCCCTGCCGGAGGAGCGTCAGACCCTGCTCTTCTCCGCCACCTTCTCCAATGACATCAAGGCGCTGGCGGACGATCTGCTCAAGGATCCCACCCTCATCGAGGTGGATCCCAGCAACACCGCCGCCGAGCAGGTAAGCCAGCGCATCATCCAGGTCGATCGGGAACGCCGCCGGGAGATGCTCTCCCACATGATTGGCCGTGGCAACTGGCAGCGGGTGCTGGTGTTCGTGCGCACCAAGCAGATTGCCGACAGGCTCGCCCAGCAGATGCAGAAAGATGGCCTGGATACGGTCGCCATCCACGGTGACAAGAGCCAGGGGGCCCGCAACCGGGCGCTGGCGGATTTTCGTGAAGGCAAGGTGCGGGTGCTGGTTGCCACCGACATCGCCGCTCGCGGCCTGGACATCGATCAACTGCCCCACGTGATCAACTTCGAGCTGCCCCAGATGGCGGAGGATTACATCCACCGCATCGGCCGCACCGGCCGCGCCGGCCGTGGCGGCGAGGCCATCTCTCTGGTGAGCCAGGACGAGCTGGGTCAGCTCAAGGAGATCGAGGCGCTGATCGGCCAATCCCTGACCGTGGAGATCCTGGAAGGATACGAGCCGAGCGGCAAGCCGAGCCGCCAGACCCTGCCGGGCAGCAAGCCGGTGCAAAACCCGCCCCGCGCCCGTGGCCATGCCAACGCCAAGGGCAAACCCGCCGCCGGGAAAGGCAAGGGGGATGGCGCCAAGAAGCCGGCTCAGCCTGCGCAAAACAAGTCCCGCAAGCGGGAAGTAGTGGGCGAGGACATCGGTTTCGCCCCCATGCGCCGTCTGCCCAAGGCCCAGCGGGGCGACTATCAGGACAACTCCAACGAGGAGTGAGACGGTGCGAGCCCTGCGTCCTGAACAACAAAAAACCGCCCGAGGGCGGTTTTTTCATGCTCTAGCGCCCTTAACCGGCGGCCAAGGCCATGTGCAGCAGCGGATAGGGCTTGCCCTGGCCATCCAGGGGGGAGCGCCCCGTCACCTCGAAGCCCAGGTGCTGGTAGAAGCCGACAGCCTGGGCATTCTGTTCGTTGACGTCCACGCGAGTCGCCCCCAGACAACGGATGGCGTGGTCCACCAGCTGGCGGCCGACCCCGCCCCCTCTCGCCTCGGGAGCGATGAACAGCATCTCGATATTGCCCTCAGCCACCCCGATAAAACCGACGATCACGCCATCCTGCCTGGCGCAATAAAGGCGCACGGCATCGAAATAGTGTTCGAGGATGAGAGGCTTGAGGGTGGCGATGTCTTCCTCTTGCAGGAAGTGATGGGTAGCGCGTACCGAGGCCTCCCAGAGAGCGATCAGGGCTGGGTAATCCCCGGTTTGTGCTGGTTCTATCTTCATGAATTGTTGGCTCAATTTTTGACATCCTCCCCCACCTTAGCGCTTCGCGTCACAGGAGGGGGATTCCCATTACTGGGTGATAGCTGCTCGCGCAGTACCGGGTTCCTGCTTCATCGGGCGGCCTGATTGCACCACGCCTCCACAGGCTAAAACGGCGTGTCCC
>NZ_JAGKRI010000162.1:0-2150 GCF_017939255.1 Aeromonas sp. Prich7-2 | reverse complement strand
ACTGAAGGGAGAATCGATGAGAAAGAGGAGAAGTGAGTTGACCCAATCTGAACACTCGAGTTAGAAACGGGGTGACGTGAGCGCGTTAAGGATCAGGGTGTTCACGTTGGCCGGAATGGCTGTTCAACTTCGCCGGAATACGCACTCGCGTAATTGAGCCAATGATGCATAACGTTTGACATGAGCGGCGCGACCCGGCTTGCCGGGGCACGTCCGCTCGATGGAAGGGTTAGCCGCCACCTGCGGAGAGACGAATGGATGCTGGAGAGAGGACTTGCACAGAGATTGTGTCCATTGCGCTTGCACTCTCTTGAAACCAGTCGCGCAGCGCTGTGCCACCCATAATTCTCGGCGTTCCGTTGCTATTAGCTCTACGGTTTATGGTGCCCAGAACCGGCTGTGCCGCATCTCCCAAGAACAACTCGATCGTTTCTCCATCCGAGGCAATGTGCTTCTGTGAAGATACACCCACATTGAAGAAGCCCGAACGAAAGTATGTCGGCTGCAGCGTGAAGTGAAATCTCTCGGTTGCGGTTGGTGTCAGCTCTGGGAGCGACTCCGCGGACTCAGTCTCGGGCTCAAGAGGCTTTTCAGGCTTTCCGCCGTTCCACGGAGGATTAAGCTTCCGAATGATGTCGTCCTCCAGCGCTGCGGCGAGATTGAGATGGAACATTCCATAGTGAAGGAGGCCGTTGTCGGGCAACGCTAATATCTCGATAGCTGCTCCGCGCGCAAGCAAATCGAGTATGCGGCGGTTGTTATTCACGTTGGTCGTTTGTGTTCTAGTCGGCGTCCTGTAGCCCGACATGCGGACTGCGAGGGTTCGAACCGTTTTCCCCACGTACATGACCTCCGCATCGCAGACGAAAGCATAAAGGATGTTCGTTTGTGTGGCATGCCGCGTGAGGTCGAACTTGAGCTTCCCGTTGACGAGTAGCCAGTGACCGGCGGGTTGGAATCCAATTTGAAGTAGGCGGTTCATGGCTGTCCGTGGAGGCTAACGCTTGAGTTAAGCCGCGCCGCGAAGCGGCGTCGGCTTGAACGAATTGTTAGACATTATTTGCCGACTACCTTGGTGATCTCGCCTTTCACGTAGTGAACAAATTCTTCCAACTGATCTGCGCGGGAGGCCAAGCGATCTTCTTCTTGTCCAAGATAAGCCTGTCTAGCTTCAAGTATGACGGGCTGATACTGGGCCGGCAGGCGCTCCATTGCCCAGTCGGCAGCGACATCCTTCGGCGCGATTTTGCCGGTTACTGCGCTGTACCAAATGCGGGACAACGTAAGCACTACATTTCGCTCATCGCCAGCCCAGTCGGGCGGCGAGTTCCATAGCGTTAAGGTTTCATTTAGCGCCTCAAATAGATCCTGTTCAGGAACCGGATCAAAGAGTTCCTCCGCCGCTGGACCTACCAAGGCAACGCTATGTTCTCTTGCTTTTGTCAGCAAGATAGCCAGATCAATGTCGATCGTGGCTGGCTCGAAGATACCTGCAAGAATGTCATTGCGCTGCCATTCTCCAAATTGCAGTTCGCGCTTAGCTGGATAACGCCACGGAATGATGTCGTCGTGCACAACAATGGTGACTTCTACAGCGCGGAGAATCTCGCTCTCTCCAGGGGAAGCCGAAGTTTCCAAAAGGTCGTTGATCAAAGCTCGCCGCGTTGTTTCATCAAGCCTTACGGTCACCGTAACCAGCAAATCAATATCACTGTGTGGCTTCAGGCCGCCATCCACTGCGGAGCCGTACAAATGTACGGCCAGCAACGTCGGTTCGAGATGGCGCTCGATGACGCCAACTACCTCTGATAGTTGAGTCGATACTTCGGCGATCACCGCTTCCCTCATGATGTTTAACGCCGCCATCACCGGTGACAAAGCCGTAGCGAAGCGAAGGATTTGGCATCCGGTGCATGGCTTGGTTATGTTTCGTTTGCAGGCAATTCAAGCTGCCTCTCACTTCGCCAGACTCGTATGAGCGCAACCTCTCTAGCTTGCCTGAGATCATGTACAGGATCTTTAGCTACAACCAATTGAAATAGATAGAAAAAAGGCTTCGTTTGTGATCTGATTTAATCGCAAAAAAAAACCGACACACCCGAAGCCATGACTATTATCAATGCAACCCAGTACCTCAAGCAACTTCTTAG
>NZ_JAGKRI010000161.1:0-5697 GCF_017939255.1 Aeromonas sp. Prich7-2 | reverse complement strand
TGCTCAGGGCCGAGACTTCACGCAAGGCGAGCGTAAGACGGAAGCAAAAAATCGCAGGAATGAGCAGTGAATATCTGGAAACGGTACTCAATGCGGGTCTCAAAAAACTGGGTGAAATTTAACAAAATGTTCACGCTCTCACCCTGTCAGTACCCCTGAGAGACCCCAGGTCAATGCATATGCGATTTGTGATGCATTTATCAATGATGCAGTGCGGTATTCACAAATGGATACAATGCATCTAACAACACTGCGCTCACAGGTAATGGCTGCGAAAGATCTAGCATTTTTTGAACGGTTGTTTTCGACGACATCAGACAAATTGCTCCGCGCCTATTCTGCCCATAGCATCAAACAGGCTCGTGAAATGGCTTTTCGCGATACACGGCAGTGGGAGCTGTTGTTGCTAGATATCGGCATCAAGATGCATGGACGACCCGCTAGTGAGTTGTGGAACACCTATTATCTGGCCTGCCGAGAGACACTATTGTAATACCATCACTATCTAAGATGCCCCCTCGCTCGGGGCTGTTGTGGCACTACAATAGAGATACTCTAGGTATCAAACAGTGCATTTGCGGTGAAATGAAATCGAACTCAGTAGACCAACATCAGCCGTTGTCAGCTGACAACGGTCTGCATCAGCAGCTCATCTCGAAACCGTTCCCCGGTAATGTTAGAAATGGGATGATGTGAGCGCGATAAGGAGCAAGGCGTTTACGTTGGCCAGAATGGCTGTGCCACTTCGCCGGAATACGCACCGAAAGAGATGTTGAACCACAAGGTAGCCCCAAGCAAGGATTCTCACTTGAGGCTAACCGTAGTGACACTATGATTTTCCACGGTATTACCGGGAAGTCCTATATAGTTAGGCTCTCGGAAAGATTGAGCTCAATTAGAGCACACACTTAGTCCGTTTCGTTATTTAAGCTGCTCGATGTATTGCCGAACGCAATCGACAACAACATTCATTTTGCTCCGGTATTCGGAATGAATAAACTTCATGCTTATTACCTCTCCGGTGTCAATTGTTACATCAACATAGTTTGCAGAGGAGAGCTCTATTTTTTTAATTTCTTGGAAGCAAACCTCAGTATCGCTTCCTGCATGTCCATATGAGATAAGACCATTATCTAGTACAGCAAAACCTGAGCTACCACTCTTGAACAAAGTGGTATCAAAAAGCATCTGACAGTTATAGTGACCGGTTTTGTCACCCATCTTTTCTCCTTGTTTTGTGCCGATGAGGTCCATACCATGGACAATTCTCTTACCTTCACTGAGATATTCGACATAGGGGTAGAATATGTCATCAAAGTCGATGATTTTTTTTGGCTGATTATAGTTTTTTTCTACTACATCCTTGCTATCGCTAACTGACAAGGGCTGCTCATTATTCAAAGTGGGCAACTCGGAGGGTTCGAAAGAAATTGGATCTTGGATAAAAGCACGTTGTTGTATCAGCTGTAATACTTTAACCCGCATTATTTCATAGACGTAGTTTATAGCCGCTCGTTCACTTTGTTTCTGACGTTTATAGAGGTCTTTGATCACAATATTCTGATCTAACTCAGTGAATTTTTTAAAAACAAGAGCTGCCTCATTATCAGTTAGACCATGCTCATCACAGATTTCTGTGAAAGCATCATGAATGTAGTGCCTAAGCGCAAGGGAGTCATCATCGACAATTCCGTCGATAGCACCAGAAACGAGGAAGCGCATAATGCCGCTACCTAGGCTAGAGCCAACAACCCCGCCAAGTACGCCGCCTATTACCGTCCCAACTACTGGAATAACGCTTCCTAATGATGCTCCAGTAGAGGCACCAGACATAAAACCAGCCGTCCCACCCACAGCCTCGCCCGCTGAAGTGATTATTTTTTTGCTGAATTGACCACCAGATATACGGTCATTGAACAGGTCTGAGAAATGCTTTCTAGATGACCAACCCACGCCGACCGCAATACCAAGAGCAGTCCCTCGGAGGTACTTACTGGCAGCATTTTTGGCGGCCGCACCGCTCAGGCTACTGCCACTGACTGAATTAATTAGTTTGGCTGACAGTTCAGAACCAAGTTGCTTGGTGATCGCATTTGCACCAGCTTTAAATAATTTATCAGCTCCAGCCTTTTGTAACTGGGACACAAGCAGTGAATTCACATAGGTATCTGCGCCGACGCTTAAACTGACGTCAATGGCTGAACTTAATGCCGCCTTGTAATCTTTGCCATCCCATATTTCTTTGGCAAACGCCATGGTGGCCGATATACCCATCGTTGAACTGGAAGTAATAATTCCATTCACCGAGTCGAAGGCAAGACTTTCCAATGTGCCGAATTTCACGACCTTCTTGGCCTGTTCATAGCTGAAGTGGCCTTTTTTAATCAAACTATCCGCATCATAGCCAGGAGGAATCCCCTCAATCTCACCATTCAAAATTCGCTCATTAAGCAGTAATTTGGCTTTATCGTATTGATCACTTGGTACTTCAATCGACATTGGCTTCCCATCAGGATTTCTGTACCGCCAACGTTTATTTTCGATAGCAGCACTTACCGTTGCGCTGGGAGTTTGGTAGTATTTAGTTTGATAATAGGTGCCATTAACCAACCGATCTGGCCCATCCTTCATGTTATCGTCACCGACGATCTGAGCATCCTTCATCAATAAATGGTCAGCCAAGTTATTTATTTTTTCTGCCGCAAACCCATGCCCCTGTGAACCTTGTAACTTTATATTCTCGCTGTACAGAAGAGATGTTTCACTTCGAATTAATGCCCCATGACCATCTACGCATTCCTTTTCCGCTTCGGTATCTTTAACATTGTTCATTTAATAACCCCATAGAGACCCTAGTGAATATGCAAAGCTATACCAAGTATCTATGCAACTCACAATAGGGGCTGGCAATTAATGACAGCCCAGCGGCTTATGCCACTGAAATTGATGACGATCGTCGCCTCTCCGAACAGGAGACCTTCAAAGGCTTTCTGGAGAAACTGTGCGAACTGGATGGGCATAAGCAGATCGAACAACTGGTCTGGCAGGAGTTCTCGGGCAGTATCCGCATGCTGCTGGACACCCCTTTTGTGCTGCAAAGCTTCTGGGATTATCACAGCGGCAAGATAAGCGAAGCCCAGTGGAAAGATCGGCTGGCACAGGACAAGAAGATGGCGACCCTGGCACTCGCCAGCGGCAATACCCCGCAGTTGCTGGGTGTGGTGTTTAATCGCCTGTATACCTTACGCAACCAGTTGATCCATGGCGGTGCGACCTGGAACAGCTCGGTCAATCGCAAACAACTGAAGGATTGCGCCAACCTGCTCGGTAAACTGGTGCCGGTGATCATCGAGTTGATGATGGCCCATCCCGATACCCTGTGGGGGGATGCCTGTTATCCGGTGGTGGAAATGACAGGTTAATTCGTCACTAAGGGGTTATGGATCTCATCTTGATCAGCTAGGTAAAAGGCTCCCGCCAACATGCCATAGACAATGCAAATCCGGATATCTGCGCCTAGTAACACACCAAGCAGGGCTTCTCCATCTCGCAATGTGTCGCTATGCCAGAAACACCAGAGCGCAGCTTCGACCACATCGAGCCAATTACTTCGGCCAAGTTGATTACGTGATTTTCGGCGCCAGCTCCCCCTCATCACAGCGCCGGTGTTGGGGGACTTGGCAGCCAGTGCTCTCTGCTCCATAGCACTAAGGGTGAGTCCGTCAAGCTTGGCCTGTGCACTACCACGGCTTCCCCTCAACAGCTTGTCGAGTAGCAATGCCAATAACCGCATAGCATCACCACATGCAAGAGTAGTATCGTCATCCAGTAATGCAGCTGCGCCTGACATTAGTTGCTCCCGCCCTTGATAGATGGGCAGAACAGTACGATCCAACCGATACCGATCAATATGCAAAGCCAAACGTACTAATCTGCGCAACTCAGTACAAGGAAGCGATCCCCCGGTTTCCTTTAATAACACAGCATCATACCTGTTCTGTTCTTCTGCAATCACGGCTACAAGTTCGCCGACGTGCTTGGCCGGCAACAGGCAACAGATCCCCTTGATCAGTGGCATTGCCGCCTGACCCAATATCAGCGTTGAATTCATAGAACCTCAGTAACGATGGCGTTTGAAATGAGTAATGCTGTTGCTGACGGTAACGATCGCCCCCTTGGCAGGTCTGGTAGTGGCAATGCTGGCATTTGCATTTTTGGGTATCAGATCACCCCCTGCTTGCAGCCCACCTAGCACTGTGTGCTCTAAATAAGCCACTTGTCGCTTTGGTAATAATTGGAGTTGCTAGATATGAGCAAGGTGCCGTTGGCTGTGACGCCATTCCCTCCCAATGGCAAAAGACTTGGAATTGGCAGGTGATAACCAGCTTGCCATGCATGACCTACTCCCCTGACACCGCTTTATATGGACTCATTATATGTAGACTGTATACTCATGCCGATACTGGTTACATAAACATGTCGCATTTTGGAGCACGTATGGCACCCAAAGAGCTCACCTGGGATCAAACCCTGCGTTTTCGTCTGCTGGAGATCGTCTTGCAGTGGGAAGGACGGCTGACCACCAATCATTTGATGACCGCCTTCAATATCGGTCGCCAACAGGCGTCACGGGATATCAACCACTACCTGACCCACTACTCACCGGAAGGGTTGGTCTATGACAGAAGCCTGAAAGGATACAGACCCACAGAGCGCTTTGTGCCGCGCTTTAGTGAGGGAAAAGTAGATGAGTACCTGATGCTGCTACACCGTGAAAAGCAGCACCAGCGACAACATGAAGCGGGCCTGTTGACACTGCCGCTGATGGATCTGCGCTACGGCCACATCGAGATCCTGGATGTGCCAAACCGCCATATCGACCCGAAAATCGTGCGTGGCTTGGTGCAAGCGGCGCGCGGCCAACTGCGGGTCGATGTCGATTACGTATCCCTCAGTTCAGAGGAGCAGAGTGGCCGCAATATCGTGCCTCACACTCTGGTCTATGACGGGATCCGCTGGCACGTACGTGCCTACTGCGAGAAGAAAGGGGAATATCTGGACTTTGTGATGAGTCGTTTTCGGGGCGAACCGGATCTGCTGGATGCCTCCCCTCACGGCCGGGAGCAGGATCTGGAGTGGAACACTCAAGTGACCGCTGTAGTCGTTCCCAATCCCGGGCTCAGTGAAGGACAACAGGCCATCATTGCCAAAGACTATGCCATGACAGGGGACCAACTGTTGATTAACCAGCGCATCCCTTTGATGCACTACGCATTGGAGCGGATGCAGGTGAGCTATAACGGTGAACACCAACAACATCCCTTGCTCTACCCGCTGGTACTGGCCAACCGGGAGGAACTCATCGAGCAAGGCTGTACCTTCAAGCTCAAGAGTGCAGATTTGTTTAATGTCGTGGTCAACTAAAATCGCAACCAAGTTCTAGGACAAGGGGCAGTCCAAGTTTCCACTGAGCGGTACCATGACCTAATGTCAGTCAGCTAAGCCTGACTGACATTGTTTTACTGACTGTTTCACCACCCTGAAAATCCCGCCCCTAACAAGCTCGATTGTCGGCTGACAACGGGCTGATCTGCACCAGAGAACCCGCTGGCCGGAACTGCTACAGGTATCGTGAAATGGAATGCTGGCCCAGGCAAACATCGATTGTCGGCTGACAACGGGCTGATCTGCACCAGA
>NZ_JAGKRI010000160.1:0-1567 GCF_017939255.1 Aeromonas sp. Prich7-2 | reverse complement strand
CAAACTACCCGATGCACACGAGTGTGCTGGAAGGGGTGAACAACAAGATCAAAGTGATAAAGCGTATGGCATATGGATTTAGGGACTCAGAATACTTTTTTCTGAAAATCAAGGCGGCCTTCCCCGGAAAGCCGCGATGAACCAAATTTAAGGTCAGAGTTCATCGTCAAAAACATGACGTATTGCGTAAGCAGCTCATAAAACGCGGATCGCTTTGATGGTTCCAATTCGATCGCTTCTTTGATGGGAAAGGGGGCGGTGGACAACCTTGTGAAGAGCCACTCCTGCGTTTTGATCGAGATGTGCAGCTGCTTGGGGTTATGGCCAACCATCAGTTGGGTGAAGTTGTAGAGAGGTAACAGGACCTCATGAGCGGTCAACGGCTTCATAGACACTCCATTCTCGTTTGGATAAGGAGATTGAGTATTGATCATGCGAAACAGTGGGGGTAGCCCCTCTGTCTGCCCGGCGTGGTGGCCGGGCACTGATGAGCAGCCGACCTGGGCCCAGGTCTTCACCGCCTCGAACAAGGAGCACGGCGATGACCAAAACAGAGATGGATATTCGGCTTACCAAGATATTCAGCGCGGCCGCCATTGCACAGGCGACCCCTGATAAACGGGCTGTGTGCAGACAGCTCAAGCAGTTTGATAGAGAGGCTCGTGCCCAAGGGCTGTTTGCTCTGGCAGGAGAAGCCAGCCAGATGCGCTGGCAACTGGTAGCGGAACTGCAGCAAGCCAGAGCAGCAGAGGTCAGTCATGGCGGCGTCTAATTGGCAGGCTCTGCTGGTCTATGTGATGAAGTTTGGCCCCTTGAACCAGCAAGGTGCCGAGCAGTGGCTCGATAGTCATTGCCCTGAGTGGCGCAATGGAAACGATGTGCCTGCCGGTCAAATCTGGGTGGCAAAAGTGGGGAGAAGTCATGACAGCAAGCAATGAACGCACCCGCTTGATCCGGCTGGTGCAGGTGGGCCGCCGCTCCCTGGGGCTGGATGACGAAACCTATCGTGAGCTGCTGACCCAGCAGAGTGGCAAGTGCTCTGCGGCAGCGCTGTCGATCCAGGAGCTGGACAAGGTGCTGCAAGCCATGAAGGGGGCAGGGTTTAAACCGACTGTTAAACGTGGCGTAAAAGGAGGCAAGCAGAAGCGTTTAAGCCCGGTCAGCGGTACCCAGGTTCGGACGGCTGAAATAGGGGTGATCCGGGCTATCTGGATCACAATGGCCAAACACGGCCTGCTGCGTGATGGCAGTGAGACGGCGCTCAATCACTATGTGGAGCGTCAGACGGTGCGGATCAATAACGGGGTGGGTGTGGCCGAGGTGTCCTGGCTCGATGGTGCGTTGGCTTATTCGGTGCTGGAATCCCTCAAGCACTGGCATAAGCGGGAGATGGTCAAGGCCCTGCAGGCGGCCAATAAAACTAGGTTCATCGCGGCTTTCCGGGGAAGGCCGCCTTGATTTTCAGAAAAAAGTATTCTGAGTCCCTAAATCCATATGCCATACGCTTTATCACTTTGATCTTGTTGTTCACCCCTTCCAGCACACTCGTGTGCATCGGGTAGTTTGC
>NZ_JAGKRI010000159.1:0-774 GCF_017939255.1 Aeromonas sp. Prich7-2 | reverse complement strand
TTTGACAGGTGAGTCGATGCGAAAACAGGGCATCAACTTGACCGATGCCGATCAGGCAGAGTAAAAGAAAGACGCAGTTCCTGCGGGTAGAAAAATGGTGATCGGCATGATGTTATTGGCTGATCGACATGATGTTATTAGCCAGGAAGCGACCAATGGCATTGGCCAGCAGAGCCAGATCGCCCGCCGCCATGTCGGTGGGCGTGCCCCCGCCCACATAGACGGCGGAGAAGGACTGGCTCTGCACCAAGGGGGTCTTGGCCGCCCTGGTCAGCTGCTCGCAGAGGGCCGCCATATAGCGCAATGCTGTTCACTTAAGCGGAGCCGCATTGCGATTTACCGGAAAACGGGTCTTTGATATCTTCACCGCCCTGGGTCTCGATGGCCTGGGGCGTTTTTCTATGAACATGACGCCTATGCAGCCCCGCAACTCCGCCAACCTCCGTGGCGTATGGGCTGGCGATAACGCGCCCGCCATCACTGCCATCTGGTTCGCGATGAACTGACAGGCAAACTTAAAGCTCACCTCATTGGGCGCTCGCTGATGGGCTACGGCGGCCTGGCTGGCCTCCCGCCTGACCAGATTGTATCCAAGCAGCAATCCCCACAGCTCCTGATAGACCAAGTTCACTTTCTTGCTTCTCAGCGTGATGGCGTTGTGCTGCATCGCGCTTTTGATATCCCGGTATCCCAGCTCGATTTCCCAGCGCTCGTGGTACAGGGTCGCCACCTGAGCTGCACTGAATCGCGCCACGGGCAGGGAGGTAAAGACCG
>NZ_JAGKRI010000158.1:0-16618 GCF_017939255.1 Aeromonas sp. Prich7-2 | reverse complement strand
TGCGGCGACCAAACCAAGGTGATCGAGGTTACGGATCGAGATAGCGGGTGCGGCCATGATGATCTACCTGCAAAAGAGAGTAATAGATCAGAACGGCCGATCGCCGTCAAGCACTGAAAATAGCAAAATCAGGTGCGGAATGACGGCACCAAAGCTGACTGCCAGCTTGCCTGAGATGGAAATGATAACGGCCGCAAGGCGGCCGTTATGCAACAACGCAGCTCTGTCATGCCATCAGGATGAGGGCTTGCGCTCCAGGGTGGTGGCGACCGACCTGGCCGCCGATCCGGTGAGCAAGGGCTCACCCGGGTAGAGCTGCAGGGCCCGGGAGCGCAGGCTCTCGGCCTCCGCCGTCCGCCCCAGGGCATTGAGGGCGATCACCATGTTGGCGTAGATATTGGCCCTCGGGGTATGGCGCACGAAGGCCTGCCCCCAGTCGAGGTAGGCTTCAAGCTCCGCCTGGTTGTTGGCCTGCAGACCGACCATGAGGCGCACCGCGTTCACGTCGAACTCCACCCGGGTCAGCCAGGCCATGGGGTTGACGATGTCGAGCAGGAGTGCAGGCTGCTTGTAACCGCCCCGCTCATACTTGGTCACCACCCAGGCGGTATGCAGGGCGGTCAGCATGAAGGGGATGACGATCAGGGGAATGGCGATGGCCATGAAGCGCAGCAGCAACCAGGGGCGGCACAGATGGTCGCGCCAGTTGCCGTGGTCTTGCTCCTCCACCTCCGCATCCATCGCATACAGGAGCAGCAGCAGCGCCCACCACAGGGCGATGGCGTGGTAGAAGGGGTACTCGGTCTGGGTGTGCAGCAAGATGGGGGTCACCAGTGCAAGCAAGGCGGCGCCCTTGACCCAGCCCACCCGGCTCAGACGCCACAGCAGGGCACCGCCCATCAGCACCATGCCCAGCATGGGGGCCAGGCCCCCTTCCACCGCCCAGTAGAGAAACTCGTTGTGGGGGTGATCCAGGTTGTACTCGATCTGTACCATGGCCGGATTCAGCGCCTTGTCGGCCATGTAGTGATGGAGAAACACCGACTCGAAGCTGCCATAGCCCCAACCGGTCCAGGGCATCTGGGCAATCAGCTTGGCGGCGTAGGGCCAGTAGATCGAGCGCATGCCGCCGGACTGGTAGATCTCCAGCCCTCGTCTGGCACCGGCCATCAGGTATTGCGAGGCCAGCCCGAGCAGAATGCCCAGGGCCACCAGCGCGAGCATCCGGCCCAGCCGCCGCTCACGCCCCAGCTGGGCAGACAGCAGCAAGAGAGCCATCACGCAGCCCAGTTGCCCGACCCGCGATTGCAGGACCACCAGCAGCAGAGAAGTGGCCAGGATCACCCCATATCGCAGCCCCTTGAGCCAGGGGTTGGCATCACCGCGCAGCTCCAGCCAGATGGCCAGTGACAGGCCGGTCGCCATGAAGCTCGCCATCACGTTGGGTTGCTGGAAGATGCCATAGGGGCGGTTGGTCTGGGTGTCGTACCCAATCCAGTTGCCCGGCACCAGCAGGTAATACTGCACCAGGCCAAGCAGCGCCTCAATGGCGACGGCCCCCAGCAGCATATAGAGCAGCCGGTCTCGCGCCTCGCGGCCGAATCGCCACTGATAGAGGCTTGCCAGAAACAGCAGGCCGGCAAACAGCCCCAGCAGCCGGGGAATGGCATAGTCCTTGAGCTCGAATCCCGGATAGGCCATGGGCAGCAACAACAAGATCCCCCCCAGCCACTGGGCCGTCAGCAGCGGCGAGACCACCAGTCGCTGGCTGAGGGTCACATACCACAGCCCCAGCGCCATCACCAGGCTGGCGAAGATCCAGCCCCAGGCATTGAACGGCAGATAGAGCCCTGCCCCGCCCGGGTTGTGCATGAAAAAATGCATGCCAAGCAACCAGTACAAGACTGATGTTCCCCAAAAAACCTTTTGAACCAAACTGCACTCTCTTCCCATTTATGCCTCATCATGCATAAAAAAAGCCGTGACAGCGAAAACACTATCACGGCTCATTAGACTAACGAATCAATACCGAGAAGAGCCTTACAGCGGCAGGCGTTCGGTCATGTCATACAAGGTATGGCTACGGCTGAGCATCTGCCCCCCATCTCTTGTCAGAGGAACCCATCCAATTGTTCCCTTGGATGTTGTGGGACGAATCAACATCAAGTCAAAGGGAATCGTGATGTAGATACCTTTGGTAAAACTGCCTTCCCCATACTCTTCGGCCGACACATCCGTCAAGGTTGCGTATGCTCCCATCACAATCCCGGAGTCAAAGCGCTTGGAGAAATCAAACGTGGCCCCCAGGTCACCAGCCAGATAACGCCCGACAGCTACCTTGGCAGTGACATTGTCCATGAAAGGCAACTGCCAATAGCCAGTCAAGTGACCCGTAGCAACGTCGTAATCAGCCATCTTCAGGGTGTTGTTCCAATCACGCTGCTTGACCCAGTTGGTATCCAGACCCAGAGCCCATGACTGACCGAAAGGACGATAAAGCACCTCTCCCCCGACACCGGCGTACATCATTTCCAGATAGCCGCCGTATGCCTGGCCGTACCACTCCTGACCAAGTTGCTCCATATGTGTTAACTGGAGGTTGTTCAGCAGAATATTGGAAGAGTCGACATACTCTCTCACCCAAGTGCGTACTCTCGGTAACGCATCCGTGTCGGCAGGTGGTGTTTTGTAATTAAATTTGTCGTAATTGTTCGCAATATTGAAGAACAACGTACCCTGTAACCAATCCTTATCGGAAAGACGCAGTTCACTGTTGGCATTAATGCCTATCTGATACATATAAAATGATTCAGGACCACCAAAAGATTGCGTCAGGGCCGGGTCAAATGAATAAGAGAACCACTCTGGTTCAGATTGGTAACGGAGCGTTCCCTGAACAGGAGCAGGTACTTTTTGATGCTCTTCTACCACTGCCTCCTGCCCAAGAACCTGGGGCTGGTTCGCCTTTCGCACAGAGTCGAGATCAATCACCGTCTCTTGCAACTGGAAATCTCGCTGGCGCTCAATGACTCTCAACTCTTCGACAGTGTCAGGCAGATGATTAATCGCAACCAGAGCAGTACGATCGATCGCTTCTTGCTGGTCCCTATATTTGTGCTGTTGACCCAGCAAGGTTACAGTGGACTGGTCACTATAAAGTGATGCTGTATTCCAACCAGCATTGCTTTCAAACTGTCCTGCCATGACAGGCCAATCAACGTGTGACGAGTCTATCGGGGCCTTTTCAGCGATATACACAGGGCGAGGCTCATCTAAATGATTCTGACGTAAATCATTAAAGTTGGTCCGAAGAGTAACACCCCACATCAGAGTATTTCCCCTCTGATAACTAAGATGAGTGTCCATGTAATCAAACAGACGATAAACAGCACCTATATTGATAGGAGATGAATGATCAATTTTCCCGGCAAATTCATTGCTATAATCATTGCCATCATATTCCAGCTTCAGGCGAAGTGGCTGCCAAGGTGTCTGATATTCAACACCCCCAAACAAGGCAGCATTACCGTGGAACATATTTTTTGTTTCAAATTTGCCACCACCGCTGGAATAACCATTATCTCGTGAACACCAATCATTTTTCCACTCGCAAAAAGGATTGGTAATGTTCCCGCTCTCCCCCATATTTCCCCAGCCCATACCAAGGGTGAAATCAAACGGGCCAACACGCTTGCTGCCGACAATGTACTCACTGTCAAACAGCCCCGTCCCCATCAGGTCACGAAAACCCAGAGAGAGATTCGGGATCCAGGTAGACTCTTCCAGCAACCTGACTTTGACATCCATGCCCTTGTCTTTGTAAGTCTGGTCACCACTGAATCCGGAGTTTGCACTATAAAGGCGAGTTCTTACGTCGGTATAACGCAAAGTGGCTTCAAGCCAGTCGAACGGCTGCACTGACATAGACCAGCGACGGTACTGATCATCATCAACATAATTGGCACTGAATTCACCCGTCTTGGCCATTCTGGCGGTTGGCATTTGCAGCAAGCCAACGCCGCCGAAGTCACTTTGTGATGGACCCAACGGCTCAAAAATGTCGGCATCAGCGTGTGTTGCAAAGGATACCAGCAGGGCAATCAGTGAGAGTCTTGGATAGGTCATTTGGGCATCCGATTCGCTAACAACGTCAACATGCGTGTATTCAAGTCTGTATATTGCTCAGGCAGCACACTCGGAGCAAAACCGACAAACAGAGTGGCACCTGGCATGGCTTCGACATGGCGTTCATTCCAGATGGCAACGGGGATCCACTCAGATTTGCCACTGGGGGAAATCAGATACGCGCCGGTGTCATCACTTCCGGACAAGCGATCCAGCTTTTTCCAGTACTCTCTCAGCCCTGCCGCAGGCAAAACCGGGGCCTCACCAGGGTGAGCAATCAAGCCAGCCAGATAGATTTGCGAACGGCGAGGGGCAAGATACAGCTGATAATCCCCCTGCAATACGGGGTTGGCACCTGAGGGCGCCAGGCTGATATCCGGATCCACAGGCAATTCGAAACGCCCTGTCAAATGCAACTGCTGTAACTGTTGATTCAACTGTAAAGCGGCATGGGCGAGCTCAGCTTCATCATGCTGCTGCCAGTACGTTGCCAGCAATCTGAGATCCTTCAGCACGGCTTGCTGTTGATACTCAATGTCTTTTTGGCGCGCAGGAGTAGAAATATGAGCGACAGGCCAATAATTATCGTACTGAGAGACTGCCGAGTTTAACAACGCGTCACTCAACAGCATGGACTGGGGATGAGTCATTGTTGCTGTCGGTTGACCTTGCCACCAAACAGATACGGACACATCTGCCATAACGGGGGCAGCCCCCAAGGTTGCGAGCAATAAGCTATATATTATTTTCATGATGAATAGGGCTTAAGGAATGTCATTTCGATCATTGGCAAGGAAGGGCCTAATTGCTGCTGGAATTTACGAACTTGACCTGTCTGCTCATCGATCCAGAAATGATTCAGCCATCGCTCTTCATTCGGGGCGGTAACGACATGCTCTTCTACAATCGTCGTTTTATAGGGGCGGTCCATAATATTCAGAACCTCATTCCCCATCTGCGTGTAATGCATACTCAAGGGATAGCCACTGGTGTATTTTTTCGACCACTCAGCGACGCTATACCACACCATCGAGGGTGTCTTGTCTAACCGTAAAGTCTTCAGCGGATCCTTATCCAGACTCCCCAGATAGCGCAAATCATTTGGCAAACCCACTGTTTTAATCAAGCGCCCATGCTGGGTCACAAACATCACACCATCGGCGCTCATCCATGACATGCGCGGACCATTGACATATGCCAGTACAACCAACGCCTGGGGGAGATCGCCCACCTTGATATAGGCACTCGCATAGGGTAGCGCTCTCAGCTCGGATGAGGTCAGTACAATATCATCAGGCTTGTTGAACACATAACCCAGAGTCTCGATCGTCTGATGGGTTGAGTTGCTGCAGCCAGCCAATAAGAACGTGGCTGACCATACCAATAATCGGGAGGGGAAATAAGATAAATACTGTGCCACGCGCAATACACCATCCATGAGGGATAAGAAGAAAAACAAGGCTGCTCAAACAGAGCAGCCTTGTTGAATATTATCGGGTTGAGGTGGTGGTATTGGTATTGTTGTTACGGTTGTTGGATTCAGATACCGCAATCACAGTAACCAGTGCAGCAGCAGCCCCAATTGCAATGGTAGTACCAGCCACACCCGCAGCAGCACTGCTCGCCCCCGCACCTGCAGCACCGCCAGTTTCTTCGGCAGCCATGGCATTAGCAGAAACAGCCAGCAGGGCGGCCAAAACAAACGCAGTCTTCTTCATGTTATCTTCCTTTTTGTTGACACAGCTAAAACATAATACTGAGAAGGTTAACGCTCTCAGTCTTATCTAGGGGAAAGTGCGAACAAGTATCCCACGAACAAAAAATGAAAATTTTAGTCATTTAATATCAATGGGTTACCAGTAAATGCTCTCGTGCCATATGACTTATTCGCACCTTCCCTAGTATTACTCAAAGGAGGCATCAATTGAACCTTCAATTTTGCCTCCCTGAATATTACTAATCCCTTATCTATCATCTGCAGCCGGATCAGGCTTTGGTTTTATCACCATAACTATATTGATAATATCCGTAATTACCGTAATAACTGCTGGCTTTCTTTTCTACCGCGTTGAGCAGAACACCCTTGATGACCACACCATTTTGCTCGAAGCGACGAATCGCCACTTCCACCTCTTTCACAGCCGTCTTGGCAAAACGTGCCACCAACAAGGATGCCCCGACATGCTGACCGACGATGGCCGCATCGGTGACCGCCAGGATCGGCGGGGAGTCGACGATCACAAAGTCGTAATGTTCGGCGGCCCAATCCATCAGCGCTTTGAAGCGAGGATGCATCAGCAATTCTGAGGGGTTGGGCGGCACGGCGCCACGACAGACAAAATCGAGCCCGTCAAACCCAGTCTTGCTGATCACCTGCATCATCTCGCTTTGACCCGCCAGATAGGCGCTCAAGCCAGCCCCCATCTCTTGCCCCATGACTTTCTGCATATAGCCCTTGCGCAAGTCCGCATCGATGACCAGTACCTTCTTGCCCCCCATGGCCAAGGTGGCAGCAAAGTTGGTCGATACGAAGGTTTTACCGATGCCAGGGCCAGGACCCGAGATCATGACGATGTTGTTTTTGGCCTCCATCATGGCGAAATGCAGGCTGGTACGCAGACTGCGCAGCGACTCCATCGCCAGGTCGGCCGGATTACGGGCGGCCAGCAAGGCTTCATTGAGAGCCATCGCTTTTCGACCTTTCTTCTTCTGCTGCTCTATCTTGGCCTGATCTTCGGAATAGGGAATCGTGGCGTAGACGGACAGGCCCGTCTCTTCCAACTGTTCGGGGCTCTCGACACCCCGGTGGAATGCAGCGCGCACCAGGATAAGGCCCACTGACAACATGCCTCCAAGCAGCGTCGCCAGCACCACGATCAGCGGCTTCTTCGGCTTGACTGCCCGGGTTTCGACTGCGGCATCATCGATGATACGCACATTACCGATGGTCCCCGCCTTCATGATATTGAGCTCTTGCTGCTTGTTGAGCAGCTGGACGAAGATCTCCTGGCCCACTTGCACATCACGGGTCAGTCGCAAGATATCCTGCTGAGTTTTCGGCAGGCGCTTGATCGACTTGTTGATGTTGTTCTTGGTGTTGATCAGAGTCTGACGCTTCTCCATCAACGCGATATAGGCCGGATGCTGACGGGTATAGAGCTGTTGCAGCTCGGCTTCACGGAAGGTCAACTCATTGAGCTGTTTTTCAATCCCGACCATGGTATCCAGTGCGGCTTTCGCTTCGAGCGACAGATCAACCGACTCGTTCTGTTGACGATACGTATTGAGCAGTTCTTCCGAACGGTTCAAGTCATCTTTGACCTGGGGCAGATGGGTCTGCAGGAAATCCAGGCTCTTCTGGGCTTCTTCGGTCTTGCGCAGCACGTTCTGCTGGAGATAGTTCTGGCTGATGTTATCGAGCACAGCGCGAATGCGCACCTTGTCTTCCCCTTCCAGCGCCAGGGAGATGATCCCGGTATTCTTGCCCTTCTCGCTAACTTGGAGACCACTTTGTAATTCGGCAATCACATCAAGTACAGGCTTTTTGGCCAACGTGAAAACTTGCCCCTCATAAGCGGCCACATCAGACAAGAGCAGTGTTACATCTTCGTTCTGAAGCAATTTACCCACCTGACCTTCCAGCACCCGGCCTTTCACCTCCAAGGTAAAACGGTTTTCTCCGGTCAAGGTCAAAGTGAAGGAAGTACCAATCAGCTCGGATGCCACCTCAAAACGACTAATCGCCATCCTGGGATAGGGCTGGCCCATCAGGCGAGACACACCGCGGCCAACCAGCGGGAAGAAATCGGGGGTCACCACAGTATCAAGGTGGAGCTCTTGTACCGTGCGGCCAAGCACCATGCGCGAGGTCAAAAGTTCTATCTCAGCGGCGGCATCAGCCTGTTCGCCACCCAGCACATCGGCCATGTCACCCAGAAGAGCGGTGCCGCTGGTCTTTTTTTCCACTTGCAGCAGGGCGTTGGCCTTGAAGACTGGTGTCACCAGCAAGGCGTAAGCAACACCCATCATCATAAAGAAGCCGGTGATACTCACAATCCACCAACGGCCATCGATCAGGTAGCCCAGCAGGCGTCCCAGATCGATCTCATCGTTCTCCACCGCGGCATTGTTTTGCCGGGACGAAACAGAAGAAGTCGTCATTACACAGAGTCCATTTTTATTGTCAGATAAACCCGAACACAGACACAGGCTGTGGTTACAGTTTTTTCACCCAGCCATCAGCACCACGCACCAGCAACTGATAAACGTGCTCGTAGGCTTCCCGGCTGAGGCGATAGGGATCTGGCACCTCGCACTCCCCCAGCCAGTGGCCAAAGAGCATGGTCTTGCCGCGGGCGCCAGGATCAATAGCGGTCACGGCGGAAATATGCCCTTTCTCCATGACAAGGATGAGATCGGCCTCCTGGCACAACGCGCGGTTAAGCTGACGCGCAACATGCCCTTCCAGCGAGACCCCATGTTGCTGGGCTACGTCGCTAGCGACCTGATCGGCAGGCTTGTCAACCAGGGCGCTCACTCCGGCAGAACGGATATCACGGCCGGGCAAACGCTCCCGCAGCAGACGCTCACCCGTCGGGGAACGACATATATTGCCCACACACACGACGAGAATTTTCTCAAACATATTACTGTCACTCTTTCATCTTCAACACGATGCCAAGGGGCCCGAGTCAATATCTATTGAGCGTTACCAGTTGCGAACCCGCAACATACCTTCCGTCAACTCGTTAAAGCCATTGATGGAGGGAACCAGTTGACTCAACACGCGGTTCCAGCGCGTCACAGGTGCGGTTGTCACATACACAACGTCATAGGGTTGCAACGCAAACTCCGTCCCCATCACCAGCGCAGTGGCGTCACTCAAATCAAGTTGATAGATGGCGGCTTTCTGCTGTGACTTGCCTGCCGGGCGCAATACGAAAATCCCTGTGGCATTGGCAGCATTCTGGTTCAACCCCTCGGCACTGCTCAGGGCTTCCGTCAGGCTCATTCCCTCACGACCAATGGTCAAGGTTGAAGCCTTGTTGACTTCCCCCATGACAAACACTTTCTGGGCATCATTGCGCGGCACATAGAGCATGTCGCCATCGCGCATCAGCTGGTTGTGAGAGAGGTCGCCATACTGCAAGAGATCCTGCAGCGACAGCGGGTATTCCTTGCCTTGGCGAGTCAGGACCACATGATGCCAATCTGCCGTCGGGCTCAAGCCCCCGGCCAGATTGAAGGCATCGAGCAGCGTCATCGGCACATTGGTGATGGGCTGCGCTCCAGGTTTGGCTACTTCGCCGGAGATGTAGACCTTCTGGGAGCGGAAAGCGGCAATGCTGACATCGACCTGTGGGCTTTCAATAAACTGAGCCAACCGCTTGGCAATATCCACACGGATTTCAGATACCGTTTTTCCCACCACGGCGACCTTGCCGATATAGGGATAGAAGATGGAGCCATCCGCATGTACCCAGTTACCTGCCTCGCTCGCGCTGCGGTAGGAGCCGGCAGGAATGGTCAACTGCGGGTGATCCCACACCGTCACATTGAGGATGTCGCCAACCCCGATACGGTACTCATAACTGCTGATCTGGCGATTGAGCTCAGGGTTGGCCTTGCCCACCACAGGCGCCTTGCGCAACTCGCTGACCAGTGCTGGCGTCACCGGGTAGACATCGGCCAGTTGATCAACATCAACTGAACCTGTAGCCACCTCGGTTTTGCCACTGGTGGAAAGATTGGTACCCGGCACCACAGTACATGCACTGAGTAGAGCCACGGCCGACAACAGAGGGATGAGCTGAATCCTTTTCACTTCCACACCTTATTTAGCTTGCCATCAAAAACTGACTGGAAAAAATCACCGTATGATAGCGGATTTTATAAAAACTAGAGAGCTTTTTCTCTAAAATTAAACACTCTAAGTCGCATCAATTACATATATGCTAAGCTTCGATGCAAACAGCTAAGGAAAGTGCGAACAAGTATCCCACGAACAAAAAATGAAAATTTTAGTCATTTAATATCAATGGGTTACCAGTAAATGCTCTCGTGCCATATGACTTATTCGCACCTTCCCTAATCAGTTTGAAGAGTTAATAAAAGGGGCCTGACGATCCTTGTCAGACAGGACCAAGGGTATATTTTCCATAAGCGGCCACACTATAGCCAACTCGGGGTCAGCCCAATGGAGTGTACGTTCATATTCAGGACTGTAATAGTCGGTGCACTTATAAAGCACTGTCGCCATCTCGCTCAACACATAGAAACCGTGCGCAAAACCGGGGGGAATCCAGAGCGACATGGGCGTATCGGCATCGAGATGTTGCCCCACCCATTGCCCACAGGTAGGACTATTCCGACGCAAATCCACCGCCACGTCGAAGATGGTGCCAGAAATGACCTGCACCAGCTTGCCCTGTGGCCGTACGATCTGGTAGTGCAAACCACGCAGCGTACCTTGGCAGGAACGGCTCAAGTTATCTTGCACGAAATTCATCTCACCACAACGGGCGGTAAAATCCTGCTGACGAAACAGCTCCATAAAGCTGCCACGCTCATCGGTATACAGTCGATGCTTGATTAACATCACATCGGGAATCGCCAGGGGAAGAAAATCCATCGTAGTCACTCAGTGTATTGACCCACCCAGATGGCTTAGCCTGTAGGACAAACCTACCTATTGCAAAACCTGCAGATATCATTTTTCTTTCAGGAGCTGACGAAGCGTTTCCTCGACTCCTTCGCTCCAATGAGGTAACTCGAGGCCGAAGGTAGTACGAAGCTTGCTCGTGTCAAGACGGGAATTCAGTGGTCGCCTAGCTGCAGTAGGATAGACGCAACTCAGCACCGGCTTAGTCTCTCTAACTTTAAGCTCAAGCCCCAATCTCTGCGCCTCGGCAAAGATAAAGCTAGCGTAATCAAACCAACTTACCTGCCCGCAAGCCGTCACATGATAGAGCCCACATAACACAGGATTGGCCAGCGTCTGCTCAATTGCCCCCAGGGTCACCTTTGCCAGCAGGGCGGCCGAGGTGGGAGCCCCGATCTGATCGCAGACCACGGAGAGCGAGGCCCGCTCCTGCCCCAGACGCAGCATAGTTTTCAAAAAATTATGCCGATAGGGGCTGTGCAGCCAGCTAGTACGCAGAATCAGATGGCGACAACCACTCGCTAGGATGGCCTGCTCCCCCTGCCATTTGCTCAATCCATAAACATTAAGGGGAGCAGGTTTATCCTCTTCTCGCCAAGGACTGTCACCGTAACCATCGAAGACATAGTCTGTGGAAAAGTGCACCAATAGCGCTCCGACCCGCTTGGCGGCTTCAGACAATGCCACTACCGCCTGTGCATTCATTTTATAGGCCAACTCTGGTTCAGTTTCCGCTTGATCAACTAGGGTATATGCGGCAGCGTTGATGATCACCCGTGGCCGCAGTTGTTCCACCCAGTAGGCCAACTGCCCCGGTTGCAGAAGATCGACCTCCGTCCGCCCTGGTAGTGATAGTCCTTCCTTACCAAGCTCCTTACACAGTGCCAGACCAAGTTGGCCAGCCCCCCCCAACAATAAGATTGGTGATACTGACGGCAGTGACCCGGCGTCACTCATCGGCCATTTTCCTCTGGCCCAGAGATAAGAGACCCATATCAGTGCACAGGGTGATGAATCTCCGTATTCAAAAACTCGATATCGGTGGCGGAAGAGCTAATCAAGTCTGGCTTAAACTCACTCCGAGCCTTCCACACCAGGTCACAGATGCCATCGGTGGGTGTGAATGCGGCTGGTGCCTCCAGCAATAGGCTGCGAAGTTGCTCATGATCAAAGTGATGGCAAGCGGCATCAATTCTAAGAAGCAGGGCACGCAGTTCAGCCCAAGGCAGCAGTTGCTCATTTGCCTTCATGATCCTCGGATGATGAGTACCTAGCACATTGTCACCGATGAGCAACTCTTCAAAAAGCTTTTCGCCTGGCCGTAACCCCGTAATTTTTACTTCAATATCTCCATTCGGATTTTTTTCATTTTTAAGAATCAGGCCACTCAAGCGAATCATGCGATATGCCAATTCAATAATTTTCACCGGTTGCCCCATATCAAGCACAAAGACATCACCGCCACTCCCCATAGCCCCCGCCTGGATCACCAACTGGGAAGCTTCGGGGATGGTCATAAAATAACGGATGATATCGGGGTGAGTTACGGTGAGAGGACCACCGTCCTGGATCTGCTTGCGAAACAGGGGAACCACCGAACCAGAAGAGCCCAGCACATTGCCAAAGCGTACCATGCAAAAACGTGTCTGATTCTGAGCAGAGGCCAATGCCTGTAGTATAAGCTCAGCCAAACGCTTAGTCGCTCCCATGGTATTCGTTGGCCGCACAGCCTTGTCAGTTGAGATCAAGACGAAAGTCTCAACACCAGACTCAATTGCAGCCTGCGCACAATAGAGGGTACCGAATATATTATTTCTGACACCTTCCACAACATTATATTCAACTAAGGGAACATGTTTATAGGCTGCCGCGTGATAGACCGTCTGAACTCTTAAATTACTCATGATGGTAAATAAACGATTCTGACGCTGTACCGAACCCAGCAGAGGCACTATCTCAACATCAATACCCTCGTGCTCACAAAAGTCATTGAGTTCTTTGTCTATTGCATACAGCCCATATTCCGATAATTCAAAGAGGATCAATTTCTCAGGTTTACACCGGATAATCTGGCGGCATAACTCAGAACCTATTGAACCTCCAGCCCCAGTCACCATAACTCGTTTGCCAGTAATATTGGCGTTTAAAAGCTCTGGTATCGGAGCAACAGGATCTCTGCCTAGCAAGTCCTCAATAGAAACTTCCTTTAATTCATTGATTTGAGCTTTACCGCCAACCAAATCAGCCATACCCGGAATAGAGAGTACTTCACAGGGAAAAGGTTCTAACCGACGAAGTACATCCTGGCGTACCACACGTGATGCGCTGGGAATAGCGAGCAATATTTTTTTCACGCCAAACCGCATGATCAGCTCACCAATCTCATCGGGGGAATATACGTTGTTCCCCTGAATCAGGGCTTTCCTAAAATGAGGGGCATCATCAACAAAAGCAACCGGGAAAAACTCCTGCCCCTGGTTCAGGGCTAGCTGAAGCTGGCGCCCAGAAGAGCCGGCTCCATAAATAAGCACAGGAACTCGACTCCCCTTACCACGGTTTACTAGCATTCGAAAGAAAAGGCGCACTCCTCCAATTAGAAGAACTGCAAAGGCAAAATAAATCACTGAAACCGTTCTTGGTAAAAAAACCTCTAAAAAGAATGAAAATGTTACCAAACATAAGGTTGATAAAAATATGCCTAAAGAGACAGTCCAAAGCACTTTAAAACCAACATAGCGCAATACAGCACGATATAGTCCCAGCTTGGCAAAAATAAATACAGTAACAGGAATTAGTAATACCAACAGTTCCCAATGGTGGAGGCTTCGAATCGGTATCGCCATATCTAATCGAACCCAATACCCCCCCCAGAAGGCAACGGTTAGCAACATCGCATCGATCAGTACCGATACGCTCCGCTTTAAAGGGCGTGATAGCCCTAGAAAAAAAGTCAGCATGGGATCATATCCACCCTACAAAGGAGATGTTTTAAAAATGACTTATCGTATTACACGGTCTCCGGACCCTTTCCCGGTTACCGTTTGCAAAATATAGGTGAAATAATCTTTCAGGGTTAAGGATTCGATCATTTTTGCATCTGTCTCGGCGAGTAGCTTGGGTGTAGACATATCGATAGTATTGACCTGTGCCAATCCGGTAATACCCGGCCGCACTTTAAACACTCCATGCTTGTTACGCTCGACGATTAACTCCTCCTGATTAAACAAGCAAGGACGGGGCCCAACCAGACTCATTTCACCTTTTAGCACATTCCACAGTTGTGGGAGCTCATCTAATTTACTCTTTCTCAAAAAATTACCAAAAGGAGTAATTGATGACGCACTAGCCAAATGGCTGGCTACCGACTCAGTACCTACCCTCATGGTACGGAATTTAACCAATGTAAAAGCTTTTTTATGGCGCCCCACCCTGACCTGGCAAAAAATAGGAGAACCAGTATCAAACAAACCAATAATGGTTAAAATAGCCAACACAGGAAAACCGAACACTAAGCCACAAAAAGCGAAAATAATATCCAACAACCGAATTAACATAGAACCTCAATAGGAAAAACAATTAAACTCAACACTCAACACTATTAAAACACCGTCGAATCCCCTCTTCTACCGAAATCGGCGGCTTCCAACCAAGCGTATCTTTAGTATGACTAATATCAACCTGCAAGTTACTACACAATCTATCTACAACAGCAGCCTTTCCTACCAACTTAGCCATAAAAAATAAGAGGCGGGCAGGAAACGGAATTAGACAAGGTTTTTTACCAGCAGCTCGTGCCATAAGCGTTATTAGCTCAGTAGTGGACAAATCCTGATCATCACTAACCAGAAAAGTCTGATTTGCCGCTTTGGGGTGAACAACACAGGTCGCAATTAAGTCAACTAAATTATCAAGAGCAACCAAGCTACGTTTATTGTGAATTGCGCCAAGCGGTAACGGAAGATTTTTCTGTACGAGCACAGACAGTCTCCCAAAGTTCCCCGGAGCTCTAGGCCCATAGACAAGAGGTGGCCTAATAACTACCAGCTCACAATTATATTTTAATGACCAACTCCAAAGCTTTAACTCAGCATCGAGCTTAGACGCGGAATACAAATCATGCGGAGCGGTGATACTGGAAGCGGTAAATGGATGGTTATTTGATACACCGAGTACACCTATAGAACTAATAAATATAAACCTTTTTGCTCCAGCTTTAAGCGATTCGGTAGCAATTGATAAAGGTAAGTCGACGTTTGATAAGTAAAGATCATCTAGAGATTTAGAGTCCTTTTTTTCAATAACATGAGCTTTTGCTGCTAAATGTATTACTACATCAATTTTCAACTGTGAAATATCATCTAAAGATACCAAATCTTTATCCATATTAGACGCTAGAGTCCTTGAGAAAAGATAAGTTATAGCGCCTTTACTGCGTAAAAACTCCACAAGTTTTCGCCCAACAAAGCCATTGGCCCCGGTAATAAGAAGGCGCTTATTCTTAAAGTCCATAAATCACTCTATGCATTGCCGTAACACGGTGGACATCAAAGTTCTGTTCAGCAAACTTCCTGGCGGCTAAACCAAACTGCTGGGCTTTTTCTCTGTTATTGAGTAAATCTTCTATAGCGAATACTAAATCATCTACCGATTTTAACGGAACTAAAAGCCCTGTTACTCCTGGAATAACAGCGTCACGACAACCTGGTACATCAGTAGTTACAATTGGACGTCCAACAGCAGCAGCTTCGATTAAAGCTTTAGGAAAGCCCTCTCTATAGGAAGGCAGGACAACTAAAGAACATTTTTTTAAGACCATATTCATATCTGATCGATGCCCCAGAAATCTAATACCGCTGATCGCCTTTAAGTGGTCTATTGTCTCGTGACTCAACGACGTTGGGTTCCCAAAGTCTGGCTCACCAGCCAACCAAAACTCAACATCATCGCGCTTTGAAAGTATTATTTTTGCCGCCTCTACGAATTCCATTACACCTTTTTCAGCTATAAGCCTTGCTGGAAGTAGAACTGTTTGCAATGACTCTTGTGGTAAAGGGGCAAGAGAATAAAGATTAAGATCAACCCCTGAGCCACGGATAAGGTGTGTCCGTTGCTTCTCTATAACGGAGTTACTTACAAAAAAAGTTAGGTCTTCGTTATTTTGAAATATGGCTTCGACGTTTCGTTTATAGAAACCAAACCTAAGCAAGCTTACAATAATAAACCGAAGGACCTTATTCTTGTTAGAGTTTGTCGTAAAAACAGAACCTAAACCAGCTACAGAAATTATTACTTTGGGTATTTTAATTAATCTAGTAATAAAAGCACCATAAAAAACAGGTTTAATTGTTATACAATGTAGTAAATCTGGAGAAAGATCTTTGACTAAAAAATAGCACTTAAGTATTGAGACGAGCTCAGAAATTGGATTAGCTCCACCACGCTCAATATTTAGTGGATGAAATTCTACGCCTAAGTTTGCAAGACCGTTAGAAGATGCGTGTGGAACTGATATAACATGGACTTGGTAATCCGATTTTTTCAGTTCAAGAACCAAGCCAAGCCGATGAGAGAGAAGATAATCCGGCCTATTGACGATAAAAACGGCTTTCTTCACATGTTTAACTTCAGCTGTACTGTTAACCAACTAAGTACTCCCAAAATCTTAAAAAAAATGTCAGACACCTAAGGAAGGTGCGAATAAGCGGGGAAATTCTTCTCGGCTGACTCAGTCATTTCATTTCTTCATGTTTGAGCCGATTTTTTCTCCCGTAAATGCCTTGAATCAGCCTATTTAGACCGTTTCTTCGCCATTTAAGGCGTTATCCCCAGTTT